>SUWU01000017.1 GCA_015061295.1 Lentimicrobiaceae bacterium | reverse complement strand
CGTCTGCTTCGGAAACACACTCACCTTCACAGCTGACCCTGCTTCCGACGAAAACACCTACGCTTGGACCGTAAACGGAGCGGCTCACGCTGAGACATCAAGTTCAATATCATTCACAGAGGCTGGTTCTTATACAGTATCCGTAGTCATGACAGACAAGAACGGTTGTATCTCCGACGCTTCCAACGAGGTAACTGCAGAAATATACGCTAAACCTACTGTATCGTTGCCTTCTACCGGAAACGTCTGCTTCGGAAACACACTCACCTTCACAGCTACACCAGATGACGCTGATGAATATATCTGGACTGCAACTAAAGACGGTGCTGCTATTACAGTATCTGATAATGACAGCAGCATCGAGTTTACTGCGGTAGGTTCTTATGAAGTATCTGTAATCGCTAAGTCAGGCGAAGGATGTCTGTCTGACGCTTCTGAAATAAAATCTGCTACTATATTCGACTACTTCCAGATAGAAGTATGCGAAGACACTACTATCTGGATCAACTCAACAGCCCAAATATTTGCATTGAATGACGATAGTATCAATACCGACAATTATTTGTTCCAATGGGAACCAGCTGAATTAGTAGAAAGTCCTAATGCAGATTCTACAGCAACAAAACCTCTTACATCTACCACAATATTTACTCTCACTGTAACAAATAAATTCAGTGACGGATTATGCTTCAGCAGTGATGATGTAAAGGTAGAAGTTAAAGGCGGTGACTTAAATATTGATGTCATAGCTAATAAGACTGAGATATGTGATAATGTCAGTACTCAATTAAACGCATTAGTTTCAGGTGGAACAGGCGAATATTCATACACATGGTCTCCTGCAGATTATTTAGACAACAATAACACCGCAAATCCAACATTCACCCCTGATAATATAACTGATGCAAGTAAAGAATATAAATTCATATGTTTAGCTAACGATGGATTTAATACTGTCAGAGACTCTATCTCAATAACAGTATATGATTATTTAGACGCTATTGCATATCAAGATACTACTATCAGCTACAACACTATAGCTACACTCAAAGCTATAATACCTGACGGCATCAATGCGGACAACTTTGATTTCCAATGGGAACCTGCAGATTTGGTAGTCGATGCTAACGCAATTTCTACAATAACAAAACCTCTTACATCTACTACTGAATTTACTTTAACAGCAACTAATAAATTGAAAGACATCTGTTCAAGTAGTGATGTTGTTAAAGTTACAGTACTCCCTGAATTATTATTAACAATTACAGCTGATAATGACTCCATCTGCGACAACAGCTCTACCCAATTAACAGCAGTAGCTACTGGTGGCAGCGGCAACTATACCTATTCATGGACTCCTGCCGACAATCTCGATGATGCTTCATCTAACAAACCTATTTTCACTCCTGGTGACATCTTTGAGGCATTCAAAGAATATACATTTGTCGCTGAGGTTACTGACGAGTTGAATAACATCGTAACAGACACCGTGACAGTCACCGTATTCGACTACATGAATGCTAACGCAGGTGATGACACTACGATATTCTATAACACCGCAGCCGATGTTTACGCTGTCGTTCCTGAAGGTGTCAACGCAAGCAACTTCATCTTCGCTTGGACTCCTGAAGATATGGTAGCTGACAGCGAGGCTATCGACACTGAATCAGATTCTCTCACTTCAAGTCAGACATTCATCCTCACTGTAACCAACAAGTACTTCGACGCTTGTTCAAGTTCTGATGAAAAGGTTGTGACTGTGGAAGGTGCTCCATTGGCAATGACATTGTCTGTCGATAACGACTCCATCTGTGAAAACGCCACAGCTACCCTCTTCGCTGACGCTAAGGACGGTAAAGGCGTTCTAACTTACGCTTGGTATCTCGATGGAGAAATCATCGACGGTGCTAATGAACCAACATATGTATTCGGTAATATCGACATCGTCGAGGCATTCAAAGAATACACATTCGTTGCTGAGGTTACTGATGAGTTGAATAACATCGTAACAGACACCGTAACTGTCACCGTATTCGACTACATGGATGCTAACGCTGGTGATGATACTACTATATTCTATAACACCGAAGCTGACATCTACGCTGTCGTTCCTGACGGTGTAAATGCAAGCAACTTCAACTTCGTTTGGACTCCTGAAGATATGGTAGTCGACAGCGAGGCTATCGACACCGAGTCTGTCGCTCTCACTTCGACTCAGACATTCACCCTCACAGTGACGAACAAATACTTCAATGCTTGTTCAAGTTCTGATGAAAAGGTTGTGACAGTGGAAGGTGCTCCATTGGCAATGACATTGTCTGTCGATAACGATTCAATCTGTGAAAACGCTACCGCTACACTCTTCGCTGACGCTAAGGACGGTAAAGGCGTTCTAACTTACGCTTGGTATCTCGATGGTGAAATCATCGACGGTGCTAACGAAGCGACATATGTATTCGGTAATATCGACATCCTCGAGGCATTCAAGGAATACACATTTGTCGCTGAGGTTACTGATGAGTTGAATAACATCGTAACAGACACCGTGACAGTGACCGTATTCGACTACATGGATGCTAACGCTGGTGATGATACTACTATATTCTATAACACCGTAGCTGATGTTTACGCTGTCGTCCCTGAAGGTGTCAACGCAAGCAACTTCATCTTCGCTTGGACTCCTGAAGACATGGTAGTTGACAGCGAGGCTATCGACACTGAATCTGTAGCTCTCACTTCAAGCCAGACATTCACACTCACTGTTACTAACAAGTATTATGACGCTTGTTCAAGTTCTGATGAAAAGGTGGTGATTGTCGAAGGCGCTCCTCTCGCTATGACATTGTCTGTCGATAACGACTCAATATGCGAAAACGCTACCGCTACACTCTTCGCTGACGCTAAAGACGGTAAAGGCGTTCTAACTTACGCTTGGTATCTCGATGGTGAACTCATCAACGGCGCTGATGAGCCAACATATGTATTCGGTAATATCGACATCGTCGAGGCATTCAAGGAATACACATTTGTCGCTGAGGTTACTGATGAGTTGAATAACACTATAACAGACACCGTGACAGTGACCGTATTCGACTATATGGATGCTAACGCTGGTGATGACACCACAATATTCTTTAACACTGTAGCAGACATCTACGCTGTCGTTCCTGACGGTGTAAATGCAAGCAACTTCAACTTCGTCTGGACTCCTGAAGATATGGTAGTCGACAGTGAGGCTATCGACACTGAATCAGTAGCTCTCACTTCGACTCAGACATTCACACTCACTGTAACTAACAAGTATTATAACGCTTGTTCAAGTTCTGATGAAAAGGTGGTGACTGTCGAAGGCGCTCCTCTCGCTATGACATTATCTGTCGATAACGACTCAATATGTGAAAACGCCACAGCTACACTCTTCGCTGACGCTAAGGACGGTAAAGGCAATCTGACTTACAAGTGGTATCTCGATGGTGAACTCATCGACGGTGCTAATGACTCTACTTATGTATTCGGTAACATCGACATCGTCGAGGCATTCAAAGAATACACATTTGTCGCTGAGGTTACTGACGAGTTGAATAACATCGTAACAGACACCGTGACTGTCACCGTATTCGACTACATGGATGCTAACGCTGGTGATGATACTACTATATTCTATAACACAGCAGCTGATGTTTACGCTGTCGTTCCTGAAGGTGTCAACGCAAGCAACTTCAACTTCGCTTGGACGCCTGAAGATATGGTAGTTGACAGCGAGGCTATCGACACTGAATCTGTCGCTCTCACTTCTAGTCAGACATTCACTCTCACTGTAACTAACAAGTATTATGACGCTTGTTCAAGTTCTGATGAAAAGGTGGTGATTGTCGAAGGCGCTCCTCTCGCTATGACATTATCTGTCGATAACGACTCAATATGTGAAAACGCCACAGCTACACTCTTCGCTGACGCTAAGGACGGTAAAGGCAATCTGACATACAAGTGGTATCTCGATGGTGAACTCATCGACGGTGCTGATGAGCCAACATATGTATTCGGTAATATCGACATCGTTGAGGCATTCAAAGAATACACATTTGTAGCTGAGGTTACTGATGAGTTGAACAACATCGTAACAGACACCGTGACTGTCACCGTATTCGACTACATGGATGCTAACGCAGGTGATGATACTACTATATTCTATAACACCGTAGCTGACATCTACGCTGTCGTCCCTGAAGGTGTCAACGCAAGCAACTTCATCTTCGCTTGGACTCCTGAAGATATGGTAGCTGACAGCGAGGCTATCGACACTGAATCTGTAGCCCTCACTTCAAGTCAGACATTCATCCTTACTGTAACCAACAAGTACTTCGACGCTTGTTCAAGTTCTGATGAAAAAGTCGTGACAGTAGAAGGTGCTCCTCTCGCTATGACATTATCTGTCGATAACGACTCAATATGTGAAAACGCCACAGCTACACTCTTCGCTGACGCTAAGGACGGTAAAGGCAATCTGACATACAAGTGGTATCTCGATGGTGAACTCATCGACGGTGCTGATGAGCCAACATATGTATTCGGTAATATCGACATCGTTGAGGCATTCAAAGAATACACATTTGTAGCTGAGGTTACTGATGAGTTGAACAACATCGTAACAGACACCGTGACTGTCACCGTATTCGACTACATGGATGCTAACGCTGGTGATGATACTACTATATTCTATAACACCGCAGCTGATGTTTACGCTGTCGTCCCTGAAGGTGTCAACGCAAGCAACTTCATCTTCGCTTGGACTCCTGAAGATATGGTAGCTGACAGCGAGGCTATCGACACTGAATCTGTAGCTCTCACTTCAAGCCAGACATTCACACTCACTGTTACTAACAAGTATTATAACGCTTGTTCAAGTTCTGATGAAAAGGTGGTGACTGTCGAAGGCGCTCCTCTCGCTATGACATTGACTGTCGATAACGATTCAATCTGTGAAAACGCTACCGCTACCCTCTTCGCTGACGCTAAGGACGGTAAAGGCGATCTGACTTACAAGTGGTATCTCGATGGTGAACTCATCGACGGTGCTAATGAGCCAACATATGTATTCGGTAACATCGACATCGTCGAGGCATTCAAGGAATACACATTTGTCGCTGAGGTTGCTGATGAGTTGAACAACATCGTAACAGACACTGTGACTGTCACCGTATTCGACTATATGGATGCTAACGCTGGTGATGATACTACTATATTCTATAACACCGCAGCTGATGTTTACGCTGTCGTTCCTGTGGGTGTCAACGCAAGCAACTTCAACTTCGTCTGGACTCCTGAAGATATGGTAGCTGACAGCGAGGCTATCGACACTGAATCTGTAGCCCTCACTTCAAGTCAGACATTCACACTCACTGTTACTAACAAGTATTATGACGCTTGTTCAAGTTCTGATGAAAAGATGGTGACTGTCGAAGGCGCTCCTCTCGCTATGACATTGTCTGTCGATAACGACTCAATATGTGAAAACGCCACCGCTACCCTCTTCGCTGACGCTAAGGATGGTAAAGGCGATCTTACATACAAGTGGTATCTCGATGGTGAACTCATCGACGGTGCTGATGAGCCAACATATGTATTCGGTAATATCGACATCGTCGAGGCATTCAAAGAATACACATTTGTCGCTGAGGTTACTGATGAGTTGAATAACATCGTAACAGACACCGTGACAGTCACCGTATTCGACTATATGGATGCTAACGCAGGTGATGACACTACTATAGTCAAAAATGCTACAGCTGAATTGAAAGCAGCAATACCTTACGGCGTAAATTCAGACAATTTCGTATTCCTCTGGGAACCTAAGGAACTCGTGGTAAACTATGATGCAATCTCAACATCTACATTAGCCATGACGGAAACGAAAGAATTTACTCTCACAGTAATGAATAAGTATTTCGATGAATGCTATAGCACAGACTCTGTAGTTGTCATGGTATATGATCAAGCAGTGGCTGACTTTACTGCCAGTGATGTTTGTCTCGGAGATACAACATTCTTCAAGTTTACTGGCAGCGTATTACCTGATGCTACATATTCATGGAACTTCGGCGATGGCATTGGCACTTCAAATAAAACTAACCCTGCATACCTATATCAGAACGCAGGTCAATATGAAGTCTTTATGACAGTCTCTACGGCTGACTCCGACAGTACCATTTCTAGATTCGTTAACGTTTATAACATCCCTGTAGCTGAATTTACCGCTGACAAGGTCTGCTTCGGTAACGAGACAACATTAACAGCTACTGAAGTCGCTAACGCTACTTATCATTGGGACTTCGACAATGACAGCATCGCTGACTTCTCATCTGATGAAAATATCTTGACTCACAGCTTCAACATCGGTGACAATACCGTCGGTCTGATGATTGTATCTGAATACGGTTGTGAAAGTGAGATGGTATTCAACGACGTCACTGTATTCGACATCCCTGTAGCTGAGTTTACCTCTGACTCTGTATGCTTCGGCAACGAGACAACACTCACAGCTACTAAAGTCGCTAACGCTACTTATCATTGGGACTTCGACAATGACAGCATCGCTGACTTCTCATCTGATGAAAATATCTTGACTCACAGCTTCAACATCGGTGACAATACCGTCGGTCTGATGATAATATCTGAAAACGGTTGTGAAAGTGAGATGGTCTTCAACGACGTCACTGTATTCGACATCCCTGTAGCTGAGTTTACCGCCGACTCTGTATGTTATGGCACTGAATCAACACTCACAGCTACTGAAGTCGCTAACGCTACTTATCATTGGGACTTCGACAATGACAACGTCATCGACTATACAACGACAGATAACGTATTGACACATAGCTTCAACATCGGTGACAACACCGTCGGTCTGATGATAGTGTCTGAAAACGGTTGTGAAAGTGAGATGATCTTCAATGACGTCACTGTGTTTGACATCCCTGTTGCTGAGTTTACCGCTGACTCAGTATGTTATGGTAACACAACAACACTCACTGCTACTGAGGTTATCGGTGCTAAGGCTTATATGTGGGACTTCGACAATGATGGTATCAACGATGCTGTGACATCTGACAACGTCATAACTTACGACTTCAATGCTGGTAAACATATCGTTGCTCTGACCGTTGTCTCTGAATACGGTTGTGAAAGCGACTCTATAAACAGAAATGTCATCGTTCATGAAATGCCTGTGGCATTCGCTGGAAACGACCAGACCATTGGTTACAAACAGACTGCTACTCTCATTGGCAATGATGGTACTGACGCTGATATCCACGACTTCATATTCCGTTGGGAACCTGCTGAACTCGTAACAAATGCAGACTCCTACTCTACTGAGACTGTCGAACTTGACAAGACTACTGAGTTCTATCTCTCTGTCTTCAACAAGAACAGCGAGGATTGCTTCTCTATCGACACTGTATTGATAAACGTTGAAGGTGGTCCGCTCGTAGCATCTGTCAAAGCCGATGATGATGCAATTTGTGAAAACGACTCGACTTTAATGACTGCTAACGCTTATAACGGAACAGGCAACTATGTCTATAGCTGGACTCCTGCTGAATACTTCAGCAATCCTGCTTCTGACAAGCCTTACTTCAGCCCTGGCAACATCGATGTAGATAGTCAGACATTCGAGTTGATATGTACTGTGACAAGCGATGACGAAACTGATGCTGACACAACTTACGTGACAGTTTATAATATCCCAACAGCTCAGTTCTCCGCTAACTCAGTATGTTATGGTAATGCAACAACACTTACCGCTACTGAAATCGCTAACGCTACTTATAATTGGGACTTCGACAATGACAACGTCATCGACTATACAACAACAGATAATGTCATAACTCATGACTTCAATGTAGGTGATAACATCGTCGGTTTGATGGTAGTCTCTGAAAATGGTTGCGAAAGCGAAATGATATTCAACGACGTCACTGTATTCGACATCCCTGTAGCTGAATTTACCGCTGACTCAGTATGTTATGGTAACACTACAACACTTACTGCTACTGAAGTCGCTAACGCTACTTATCATTGGGACTTCGACAATGACAGCATCGCTGACTCCTCTTCCGATGTTAATATCATAACTCATGACTTCAACATCGGTAATAATATCGTCGGTTTGATGGTAGTCTCTGAAAATGGTTGCGAAAGCGAAATAATATTCAACAACGTCACTGTATTCGACATCCCTGTTGCTGAGTTTACCGCCGACTCTGTATGTTATGGCACTGAATCAACACTCACAGCTACTGAAGTCGCTAACGCTACTTATCATTGGGACTTCGACAATGACAACGTCATCGACTATACAACGACAGATAACGTATTGACACATAGCTTCAACATCGGTGACAACACCGTCGGTCTGATGATAGTGTCTGAAAACGGTTGTGAAAGTGAGATGATCTTCAATGACGTCACTGTGTTTGACATCCCTGTTGCTGAGTTTACCGCTGACTCAGTATGTTATGGTAACACAACAACACTCACTGCTACTGAGGTTATCGGTGCTAAGGCTTATATGTGGGACTTCGACAATGATGGTATCAACGATGCTGTGACATCTGACAACGTCATAACTTACGACTTCAATGCTGGTAAACATATCGTTGCTCTGACCGTTGTCTCTGAATACGGTTGTGAAAGCGACTCTATAAACAGAAATGTCATCGTTCATGAAATGCCTGTGGCATTCGCTGGAAACGACCAGACCATTGGTTACAAACAGACTGCTACTCTCATTGGCAATGATGGTACTGACGCTGATATCCACGACTTCATATTCCGTTGGGAACCTGCTGAACTCGTAACAAATGCAGACTCCTACTCTACTGAGACTGTCGAACTTGACAAGACTACTGAGTTCTATCTCTCTGTCTTCAACAAGAACAGCGAGGATTGCTTCTCTATCGACACTGTATTGATAAACGTTGAAGGTGGTCCGCTCGTAGCATCTGTCAAAGCCGATGATGATGCAATTTGTGAAAACGACTCGACTTTAATGACTGCTAACGCTTATAACGGAACAGGCAACTATGTCTATAGCTGGACTCCTGCTGAATACTTCAGCAATCCTGCTTCTGACAAGCCTTACTTCAGCCCTGGCAACATCGATGTAGATAGTCAGACATTCGAGTTGATATGTACTGTGACAAGCGATGACGAAACTGATGCTGACACAACTTACGTGACAGTTTATAATATCCCAACAGCTCAGTTCTCCGCTAACTCAGTATGTTATGGTAATGCAACAACACTTACCGCTACTGAAATCGCTAACGCTACTTATAATTGGGACTTCGACAATGACAACGTCATCGACTATACAACAACAGATAATGTCATAACTCATGACTTCAATGTAGGTGATAACATCGTCGGTTTGATGGTAGTCTCTGAAAATGGTTGCGAAAGCGAAATGATATTCAACGACGTCACTGTATTCGACATCCCTGTAGCTGAATTTACCGCTGACTCAGTATGTTATGGTAACACTACAACACTTACTGCTACTGAAATCGCTAACGCTACTTATCATTGGGACTTCGACAATGATAGTATCGCTGACTTCTCATCTGATGAAAATATCTTGACTCACAGCTTCAACATCGGTGACAATACCGTCGGTCTGATGATAGTATCTGAATACGGTTGTGAAAGTGAGATGATCTTCAATGACGTCACTGTATTCGACATCCCTGTAGCTGAATTTACCGCTGACTCAGTATGCTTCGGTAACGAGACAACACTCACAGCTACTGAAGTCGCTAACGCTACTTATCATTGGGACTTCGACAATGACAGCATCGCTGACTTCTCATCTGATGAAAATATCTTGACACACAGCTTCAACATCGGTGACAACACCGTCGGTCTGATGATAGTGTCTGAAAACGGTTGTGAAAGTGAGATGGTATTCAACGACGTCACTGTGTTTGACTACTTAGAAGCTAACGCTGGTGATGACACCACCATATATCACAATACAGCTGCCAACCTCTACGCAGTAATACCTGATGGTGTCAACCCAGACAATTTCATCTTCCGTTGGGAACCTGCCGACTTAGTATTAGATCCTAATGCGATGTCAACAAAATCTGTCAAGTTAACCAACGACACCATCTTCACATTGACTGTAACTAATAAACTCTTCAGTGAATGTTCAAGTTCTGACGAAAAGGTCGTTACGATCGATGGTGATCCATTGTATGTAAATGTATTTGCTGATGCTATTTATATAGCTGATGGTGAATATGAGAACTGTGAATCGTCACCTGTCGAGTTACTCGCAGAGGCTACTGGTGGTAGCGGCAAGTACACCTACAGTTGGACTCCTGCTGACTTATTAGACGCTCCTACATCATACAAGACTTTGTTTGTTCCAGAAGATACTGATGAACTTTCTAAAGAATACACCTTTATTTGTATCGTTGATGACGGATATAACACAGCTATGGCACCAATAACAATAACGGTATTCGATGACGTAAAACCAATTGTTAACATTGGCAATGACACTACTATAGTTCATAACACATCTATACCGTTGATTGCAAATCTTGGTGATAATGTAAATTACGACAACTTCGATTTCCATTGGGAGCCTGAGGCATTAGTTCAAGATCCTTATGCACACACAACATCTACGATAAAATTAACCGAAGATGTAACATTCACATTGACTGTGACAAATAAAGAAAATGAACATTGTCACAACTCAGATAATATCATTGTTACTATTGGAGATGAACTTGTAATTAAAACGATAGCTGTCGATGACGATGTCATCTGCGACAATGAATCTACGACTTTCAACGTTGTCGTATCGGGTGGCAGCGAGGACTTCGGAGGACAATACACCTACACATGGACTCCAGCAGAAGGTCTCAACGACGCAACAATATCTAATCCAACATTCACTCCTGGTAAGATTGATGAACTCAGCAAGGTGTTCCAATTCGTATGCGAAGTATATGATGGATACAACAGCGTCAGCGATACCGTCTATGTTACTGTAAACGCAACGCCAATAGCTTCATTCACTACCGACAATGATGAAATATGTCTTGGTAATACAATGACATTCACGGCTGAAGAAGTCGATGGCGCGACATACACTTGGGACTTTGGTGATGGTGAAACTGGCTCTGGTCTCGAAGTATCTCACCAATTCAAAGATGCTGGTGAGTATGATGTCACTCTCACTGTGACATCAGCTGAAGGCTGTGTAAGCGAGACTTCATCAACAGTCGTAGTCAACGCTATCCCAGAAGCTTCATTCACTGCCGACAATGATGAAATCTGTTTCGGTGATGAAGTGGTATTCACAGCTGAAGAAGTTGATGGCGCGACATACACTTGGGACTTCGGCGATGGTGAAACACCAGTTGAAACTAATACTGCATCAGTAGAATATAAATATAATGCTGCAAACCAAGATGGTTATGAAGTTACTCTCATCGTAACATCAGCTGATGGCTGTGAAAGCGAACCTGTTTCGAAGACAATAAAAGTATTTGAAACACCTGTTATCAATAGTATATTGGTAGAACCTATAGTAAGCACTTTACCAGAGCACACTATACCTTTTGGAACGAAAGCCACGCTTACTGCTACGATGGAAAATACGGACGATAGCAACTTCAACTTCAGTTGGGAACCTGCCAATATGGTATATGAACATAACGGCAATACTATAGTAACTAAGAACTTGGTAGCACCACAAACGTTCACAGTAACTGTCACAAATAAGTATAACGCTTCTTGTTTCGATACTTATAGTGTTACTGTAAACTTAGATGGCGATGCCTATGTCATCAACGAGGCTATCTGCGATGACGGTCAATCATATCCTAACGGAGTATATAGAGTATGGGAACATGAAGGTTGGCCACAATGTGAACAAAACAATTGGATTGAATTTGCATTCCCTGATGAAGAACAGAATGTAGCTCATTACAAAGGTAATGGTGATGTCGCTATTGAACTTGATGAAAATGGCAATATCATCACGTTAATGAAAGTTGAATACGACATCACTTTGTATAAGAAACTCGAGGTATCAGAGATTGCCAACGGCAACAATAGTGAGATGGTTCAACACTTAGGTCTCGGTTTCGACTTCTACATCTTCGACATCAGCAGTGTCACCGGTGGTAATGGCGATTATGATTACGACTGGTCGTTAGAGATGATAGCAGGTGATGGTGAAGCATGGACATTCGCTAGCGACGGAGAAACGATAACCGTCAATGTCAAGTCTAATGGTGCAGCACGTATCTCATGTAACGTCACATCAGATCCTTGTCAAGTTGAAACACGATGGATGATAATCTACACACCAGGTTACAGACCATGTGAGAATGCTGAAGACCTTATTGTTGACAGAGTCGATAATACATGGGCTATAGTAAGATGGACGAGTTTCGCTGCACAATGTGAGGTACGTTACGGTACAACACCAGAATGCACCGATCATAGCATCACTACTATGGATAAGACCTTACTCATAGAAAACCTCGAACCTAATACCGAGTATTATTGGAAAGTGAAGTCTCTATGCGATGATGGCATCATAGAAACCAGCTTCGTTGATGGACCTTCATTCACCACTCATGATGGTAACGGTGGCTTAGGTGCAGAAGAAAATGTATCATATGAGATAAGCATGTATCCTAACCCAACATACGACAAGGTTACTATCCAAGGTAAAGATCTCAATAGTATAGAGATATACAACGCTCTCAGTGTGATAGTATATAGAGAGAAAGAGATCACCAACAACGTAGTAGTTGTCAATACTGATGATTTCAGCAGAGGACTCTACTTCGTAAAATACACATTAAGTGATGGTACAACAGGTATCATGAGGTTAGTAGTAGAATGATAACGATAGAGCCTCCGTTGCAAGGAGGCTCTCCTTACCACTCCAAAGACGACCGGACATTGACATAATGTTCGGTCGTCTTTTTTGTAGAATTATTTCTGAGGAAAGAGAGCGAAGAAAAAGGAAAGGATAAAAGAGGAAAGAGTTAATAGTTAATAGTTGATAGTTAATAATTAATAGCTAATAGCCAAAGCTAACAGCTAATAGCCAACAGCTAATAGCTAACAGCCAATAGCCAACAGCCAATAAAAAAACAGGTAACGAGTTTATACCCATTACCTGTCTTTTTGTTATTGATTTTTGGAGAAGTTATAGATGCTAACAGCCAATAACTAATAGCCAATAGTCTTTCTTAATACCATCTATCGTACTTACTACCAAAGTCGTTACATTGTTTAAATCTGTCGATCTTGATAGGCATTGCAAATGAAATCATACATTCAAAAGGTCTGTTCCAGCGTTTGCCTGTATTTTTCGTTATATAATCTGGTGTTTTTCCGAAATTATTTATAATACCAAAGTTATATCCCACATCTAACTTCACCACAGCCACTTTCTTCTTCATCTTAATCTTATAACGTGCTCCCACTCCTACCAACACGCTGACATCAAATTGCGAAATATCTACTGTAGTAAGATTCTGGTCAATATAAAACGATGCATAATCATCTTTATCACTTATATTTACTGCATCATAATTCACGATACCTCCTATGCAAAGCCCGAAATCTGGAGCTGCAAATACATAAGGTTGAAAGTTTTTCAACACATTAAACTTATAGATGAAAGGTACTCTCAGATCTATATAATTTGACTTTAAGACGTAGCGTGCATCATATCTATTTCTGAAGATGAACTCTTCATGGTTCACACCGCGTGAGATATACATCAACTCAGGCGCTACAGAGAGATATGGATTTAACGGGATGTCAACAAAGGCGCCAAATGCAGGACGCATCATAAACATCTGATCTATCTCACTATAATCTTCAAGAGAATATGCCATCCTCGGAAACGTGACACCAGCCTTAAGACCATACATAACAGGATCTTTCTTGACATCAAACATATTTAAGACTGCACGCTCTTGTGCCGACAATCCAAAATAAAAGAACATCAAAATCAAAAATAAAATATTCTTCTTCATCAAAAAAAATGTTAAAATAAAATCTATTAAATAAATAAAATCTTTCAAATAAAATCAGCTAAAACTGACATGTCAATTAAAACTGGATAAGACATCACTAAATGCTCGGATATCACCTACAACAGGATAATTGCCTATTGTGCTTTCGGTAACATCGGTGATATACTCAAAATACAACATCTCTCTTATTCCATCTTCTACCTTATCTCCTACCATAATGATTACCGACTTATACTCGTATTTCTGATATGTAAATCCCATATCAAAATCACCATTGTCATCGACATAACCTCTTTCTATTTTACTGTCTGCATAGCCATACATTAAGAAACGTCCTGTATTGCCTACCTCACCAACTACGTATAAAGTATCAGCGACAATGCTCTCATAATTTCTATATCTTATATTATCAGGAGTCTCTGTGTCAACGATGGTATCATAGAATATATCCATCGATATTATACAATTGTTTTGTCCCGACAGTCTCACATCAGCTGCTGAGGCAATCTGCGAAGCTCTACTAAAAGGATCGTCAAACTCTATGCCTTCAACAGGATTTCTCTTAAACTCGTAGTTACCTTCCATCTTGGTAGCGATGAACGATACGTTATAGAGATTCAGATAATCATATCTATTGTTTTCACTGATGTAATTATTGAATACCGTATCGAGTTCAGCTGGCACCACTTCATCATAGAATTTGAAATACGACTCCGCTCCTAAAAACACCAAAGCATCCTCTTCATTCTCTACATCTTTAACGCAAGACGTAAAAGTCGTCACTGCGAGAAGTAGCCCTATCAATAAAATAAAATACTTGTTTTTCATAAAATTAAAATAAAATCTCAAAAAAATTAAATTCCTCTCAGAATAAAACCGATATGGGGTCAAAATAAGACCCCAAAAAATCGACCACTAATTTAGAAAAAAAATCTTATAACAAAACATTTTTTTTGTCAAAAATTCTTTTTAAGTATTTCAAGAGCTTTGTCGAGACCATCAACGTTCTTACCACCTGCTGTAGCGAGTGTCTTCTGGCCACCACCGCCGCCCTGAATTTCTTTGGCAGCTTCTCTGATCATGGCGCCTGCGTCCCACTTACGTTCATCGACTAACGACTGTGGTATCATCACGCATAATGCTGGCTTAGCTTCAAAAATACCGCCCATAATCAAAATAGCCTCTGCATCTAACTCCTTGACTGAGGTAGCGATGGTTCTCATCTGATTTACATCGGCTTCAACTCTCGCAACAATCAACTTACGTCCTTCATAATCGACAGCGGTGTTGTAGATGCTACGTGCTTCAGCAACGGCTTTGTCGTGCATCATCTGCTCTACTTTCTTCTGTAAGGTCTGATTTTGTGCGTTGAGATTTTCTATCGCCTTAATCAAGTCGCCCGATGTCTTGACGATTTCTTTTATCTTAGAGATTTGTTCAATCTGATGATCCAAATAGTTCATCACTTCCTCGCCTGTGACAGCTTCGATACGACGTACGCCGGCAGCGATAGCGCCTTCTGATAAGATCTTGAAAGCTCCGATGCGACCTGTCGATGCGATGTGTGTACCGCCACAAAGCTCAACAGAATAATCTTTGTCGAAGGCAACGACTCTTACATGGTCGCCGTATTTCTCTCCAAACAAAGCCATAGCTCCCATGTTCTTAGCTTCTTCGATAGGAACGTTTTCGTATGTGTTGTTCAAAATATCTTCTCTGATCTTCTCATTAACGATGCGCTCAACTTCCTTAATCTCTTCGTCTGTCATCTTTGAGAAATGGCTGAAGTCGAAACGTAGTCTCTCGTCATTTACCAAAGAACCTTTTTGTTCGACGTGATTGCCGAGTACCTGACGCAAAGCAGCGTGCATCAAGTGAGTTGTTGTATGGTTCGCTTCTATCTTCTTTCTTCTCTTCACATCGACAACAGCTGTAAACTCAGCCTCAGGATTTGTAGGAATATTATCGGTGATATGAATAATCAAATCGTTTTCTTTGACAGTGTTAAGAACTTTTAACACTTCGTCTTCTGATGTCAAAGTACCTGTATCACCGACCTGACCTCCCATCTCAGCATAGAAAGGAGTAGCGTCGAGAACGATTTCATAATGTTTCTTGTTCTTAGCGACGACTTCTCTATAACGCATAATTTTCGATGTAGTCGTCAGTTCGTTATAACCTTTAAACTCTGTTGCCTTGTCATCTTCAACAACGACGACCCAGTCGCCTGACGATTTCTCAGCGGCCTTACGGGAACGGTTTTTCTGTTCTTCAAGATTCTTTTTAAAACCTTCCATATCAACAGTAAGATTCTTCTCTTCTGCCATGAGGTTTGTCAAATCGACAGGGAAACCGTAAGTGTCGAAGAGTTCAAATGCGAAAGCGCCGTCGATGACTTTAGCTTCAGGATTTTGTTCGATATAAGACTCGAAACGTCTGATGCCTTGCGACAAAGTTCTCAAGAATGAAGCTTCTTCTTCTTTGATGACCTTAGAAACCAATTCTTGTTGCGATTTCAACTCTGGATATTGCTCGCCCATCTCTTGTACCAAGACAGGTAAGATTCTGTAAACGAAAGGCTCTGTGAAACCTAAGAATGTGTAGCCGTAACGTACAGCGCGACGTAAGACACGGCGTATCACATAACCAGCTCCGTTGTTAGAAGGAAGCTGACCGTCGGCGACAGCGAAACTCACAGCGCGTAAATGGTCGGCGATGACACGCATTGCAATATCAACCATTTCTTCTTTGCCGTATTCTTTACCAGAAAGTTCAGCCACTTTGTTGATTAAAGGAGTGAAGACGTCGGTATCATAATTTGATTTCTTGTTTTGAATGACGCGGACGAGACGTTCAAATCCCATTCCGGTGTCGATATGTTTCGCAGCGAGGTTCACGAGGCTACCGTTAGCCATACGGTTAAACTGCATAAACACAAGGTTCCATATCTCGATAACTTCAGGATTATCTTTGTTTACGAGTTCTTTACCATCGACGAGCTTACGTTGTTCTTCATCGCGGATGTCGATATGTATTTCAGAACATGGACCGCAAGGACCTTGGTCGCCCATTTCCCAGAAGTTATCTTTCTTGCTACCATAGATAATTCTCGACTCGTCGATATGTTCTTTCCAAAATTCAAAGGCTTCGTTATCAGGTTCTAAGTTATCTTTAGCATCGCCGCCGAAGACAGTGACGTACAATTTATTCTTGTCGATTTTCAATACTTCAGTAAGAAATTCCCAAGCCCAGGCTATAGCTTCCTTTTTGAAATAATCGCCGAACGACCAGTTACCCATCATCTCGAACATAGTGTGATGATAAGTATCGCGACCTACTTCTTCAAGGTCGTTATGTTTTCCTGATACGCGAAGACATTTCTGAATGTCTGCTACTCTGTTAGATTTATATTGAGCGTTGCCGAGGAAGACATCTTTAAACTGGTTCATACCTGCGTTGGTAAACATCAAAGTAGGGTCATTTTTCACCACTATAGGAGCCGAAGCCACTATAAGATGTTGTTTTGATTCAAAAAAATTCAAGAAGCTGCTACGAATTTCACTTGCTTTCATACTATATAAAATGTTAAATATTTACACGATTTAATTTTTTGCAAATTTAGTTCAAAAAAATATTATTTTTGCAGAATTAATGGAATATTTTTCATTTAATTTCAAACACGAGATAATGGCAAAAAAGAAATACATCTTCAACCCACAGACTCTTGAATACGAAGAATATAAAGTTTCTGGCAAAAGAAAATTCTGGAACATAATGTTATATCTTTTCTCTACAGGAGTGATGGGTTTTCTGATAGTCCTTTTAGTTCAGAATTTCTTTGGTTCACCTAAGGAGAGGATGCAGAGTCGTGAGATAGAATATCTGAAGTTACAATATCAGATCATGAATGATAAGATTGACGAACTCGACATCTTACTAAGCGAGATGCAAGATAGAGATGACAACATATACAGGATTATCTTTGAAGCTGAGCCTATTCCTTCATCGGTGAGGAAAGCTGGTTATGGAGGTTCCAACAGATATGTCGCACTTGACGGATATGTCAATTCTGATATGGTCGTCAACACAGCACAAAGAATAGACATCTTAACGAGTCAGTTATACGTTCAGTCGAAGTCGTTTGACGATATTTATGAGATGGCAAAAAACAAATCAGAGATGCTATCATGTATTCCTGCCATCATGCCTGTTAAGAACGTCGATATTTACAGAATATCTTCACATTACGGACAACGTACCGACCCGTTTTACAAAGTCACCAAGTTCCATAATGGCATCGACTTTAGTGGGCCAGAGGGCATCGGCATTTATGCTAGCGGTGACGGCACCGTCATAAAGGTTGAGAGAAACAAGAGTGGCTACGGCAACAATATCATCATAGATCACGGTTATGGCTACAAGACTCGTTATGCTCATCTCAAAGACATTAAAGTAAAGAAAGGCAGCAAAGTAAAAAGAGGTCAAGAGATAGGCACCATGGGTAATACAGGTAAATCGACAGCACCTCACCTACATTATGAGGTATTGAAGAACAACAAAGCCGTCAACCCAATCAACTTCTTTTTCAACGATATAACACCAGAAGAATACGACAAGATTCTTGAACTGTCGCAATATCCTTCACAAACTATGGACTGATTATGAGTGACGAGAAATTATACTACCGCATAGGCGAAGTCGCCGAGATGTTCAACGTAAACACTTCCCTCATTCGTTATTGGGAGAGTGAGTTCTCCGTCTTAAGGCCACGTAAAAGCACCAAAGGCAACCGTATGTTCACACAACGCGACCTACGTTATCTCCGTATGATATATCAACTTGTGAAGGTGCAGGGTTACACTCTACAAGGTGCCAAAGACGCTCTCAAGAAAGACTTCGACCAACTTGAGAGAAAGACGACAGTGCTGATGACCTTGGAGAGAACCAAGAAATTTCTGTTGGAATTAGATAAGGAATTAGAAAGTAAGCAACATTAAATAATTCTTCACATAATCCATCACGCCATCTTCCAAAGAGGTAAACTCTTTATCGTAACCTGCTTCTCTTAGCTTCGTCATATTAGCTTCTGTGAAATATTGATATTTGTCGCGAATATCTTCTGGAATATCGATAAATTCTATATCGACATCTTTACCCATCGCCTTGAAAGTGTTGGCGGCCAAGTCGTAGAAGCTACGAGCCTTACCAGTGCCAAGATTATACAAACCACTCTTAACACGTTGACTTGTTGACTTGTTGACTTGTTGACTTATCATAAAATAGATAACAGAAGCGATGTCTTTAACATAGATAAAATCGCGAAGTTGTTGTCCATCGGCAAAATCAGGACGATGAGAGCGGAACAGCTTAACCTTTCCTGTAGCTTTAATCTGATTAAAAGAATGGAATATCACCGATGCCATACGACCCTTATGGTATTCGTTAGGTCCATAGACGTTGAAGAACTTCAAGCCTGCCCAGAAAGGTGGTTGATGTTGTTGTTTCAGAATCCATTTATCCACCTCATTCTTAGAGCGTCCATAAGGATTGAGTGGTTGCAATCTTTCTACAACTTCATGGCTATCATCATAGCCCAACTCTCCATCACCATAAGTAGCTGCTGAAGAAGCATAAACCATCGGTATCTGATAGTCGGCACACAAAGAGAAAATAGTCTTTGTATAATCGACATTGAGTTCTTGAAACACATTCCAGTCGAACTCAGTGGTATCGGTACGAGCTCCGAGATGAACGACGAAATCGACATCAACATGATTATCTTTAAACCATGTAAAGAAATCGTTTCTGGCTACTAAAGCATCATATTTTAAGTTGATAAAATTTCTTTCTTTCTCTCTCTTTGAGAAATCATCAACCAACACTAAATCGTTACGACCTTTATTATTAAGTTCACCAGCCACTACGCTACCGATGAAACCCGCTGCTCCTGTTATTACTACCATATTCAGTTTACAGTTTACAATTTACAGTTATTAATCTATCATTGTCAATTGTTAATTGTCAATTGTTAATTGTCAATTCTACTTTTAATATAATTACGCCATTTATCTAATACTGCTATCATGTCGTTTGGCAGTTCTGAGTCGAAGTACATCTCCTTTCCCGTTGTAGGGTGTACGAAGCCGAGTATCTTAGCGTGGAGACAATGGCGAGGTATCTCTCTAAAACAGTTCTCTATAAACTGACGATATTTCGAGAAGGTGGTACCTTTTATTATAGTATCTCCGCCATAAAGATAATCGTTGAAGAGAGGATGTCCGATATGTTGAAAATGTACGCGTATCTGATGTGTTCTACCTGTCTCCAAGCGACATTCTGCCAAAGTCACATAGTTAAAACGTTCAAGTACTTTATAATGTGTCACTGCCGACTTACCTTGTGAGCCATCGGGATATACTGCCATCGCCACTCTATCTTTAGTGCTACGACCTATATTTCCTTCTATCGTTCCTTCATCATCAGAAAAGTCGCCCCATACGAGAGCCTGATAGCGACGTGTTATGCTATGTTCGAAGAACTGTTTTGCGAGAGCTGTCTGTGCTGTCTCGTTCTTAGCCACTATCATCAGACCTGTGGTATCTTTATCGATACGATGCACCAGGTACCCGAAGCCGTTCTCCACCTTCTGATTAGTATTTTTAAAATGAAACGCTAAGGCATTCAACAATGTTCCGTTGAAGTTGCCATGGCCTGGATGCACTACGAGACCAGCCTGCTTGTTGATAATGATAACATCATCATCTTCATATACGATCTCTAATGGAATATCCTCTGGAGTGATGACTATCTCGCGAGGAGGATATGAGAGCACGACAGTGACTATGTCGTTAGGTTTCACCTTATAATTTTGTTTCACCGGTTTCTGGTTCACGAGGATGCTTCCTGCCTTAGCAGCGTTTTGTATCCTGTTACGCGAGACGTTTTCAAGACGATTTTGTAAGAACTTATCCACGCGTGTCAACGACTGTCCTGGGTCGGCTACAATACGAAAATGTTCAAAGAGCTCTGACGACTCTTCTGCTTCATCTTGATACCTGCCGATGAAATCCTGTCTCTTATCTTCTTCTTTTATATCCTCAAATTTATCAGTCATCATTTAGAAATTATAAATCTTTCGGTGTAACATCTTCCATCATCGGTCACTACTCTCATCATGTACATACCATTATCCAAGTCACCGACATTTATCTCATTAGCATCGTGATAGTTTCTAACACCACGACCCATCATATCAAATATAGTGACATTACTACATTTAGCAGCCACATCGTTGTTTATCTTCAACACTCCTGATGTTGGATTAGGATATAATCCCAACGACATATCTATCTCCATATTTTCGTCAATATCAACAAAATAATCGCCACCTACAACAGGACGAATCATAAGAGAGCCAGGCATCATACTATTCTGCCAGCCATCACCCGACTCAAAGAAATTATACTGATGATTATCGATAGAGGTATCGAAGCCTATATTGATACTCTCCGAGCTATGTTGCATGATACCGACATAAATGATACCATTGACTTTGATAGTCTTCTCGAATTTATAATACGTATATTCGTATATATGTTCGTCGTTCCATATAGGGCGTTGGTTTTCGAGACGATATATCTCGTTGCCAGGTTTTCCGTTGTTATCGTTCCATACCACTATATCGAAGAAGTCGTAGTTAGCATCTTTAAATGTTCTGTTGAAGAGTATCTGTACTCCTTGTAAAGTATCGGGCACCGAGATAGAAAACTGTGAGGCGAGGCTTGAGTTATGAGGTGTCACTCCATAACCCTTCTCGGGGATACCGTCATCATAAGCATAATAGTTATAAAATTCTTGTTTACCATACAAGGTATCGCCTTTTGCGTCGGAGTCCTCATTATCTACGGTAATGATATGAGTTATAAGGAACGAGGCTGAGTCGAGGGAAGAGTTCATGTCGAAGAGGAAGTTTTTAAGGTGAGGACACGCCTGTGTTGCATTGTCGCCCTCGCAGTTTTGGAAGCCGCTACTATAAAAAGGAGCGAGATAACACCACTCACTGTTATAGTCGAAAGTCCAATCAGAGTTTATATTTTCTATATGACATGAATATTGAGTGTTGCAACCTTCCATATCCAAGTTTGCGATAAACATCTCGTAGGTAGTCTTCATCGCGACAGTAGGATTGCTGACATATTGTCGATAAGGCATCGACTGATAACGTTTCAACATCGAAGGTGAGTTCTCGGAGAATGACACTAAAGGATATGAGGTGTCGTCATAAGAACGATTTCTGTCGAGATAGACGAAATCGACATTCCAGACATCGCCATTGCTTCTGTCGTTAGGATACATCGTAGAAGGCATGGTGCCATAGTTATAGAACAATATTATCAAGTCGTTATCGAAGTATTTCTCATCATCAACAGGTATCATCACTTGTTTGAAATACTTCTCATCATTATTCTCCATAAAATCATCGAGCGACATACCTTCAGTGCTCCACACATGGTTCCATATCACTGCTGTATCTGTCACTATGCCGAACATAAGGACGAGAGAGTCGTTTTCATCAGGGGCATCTCCCCTACCCTGAGGCTGATAATAAAAGCTGAGATAGAGAGAGTCGGCAGGCGATAGTCTGTTGCCAGCATCATCAACGAGACGAATAGGATGCGACATCAGAGAGTCGGCGATAAAAGGGTTACTGCTTCCATTAGGATATACCTTACCCGACTCATCAAGAATATCGAAAGTGACAGCGTTATAGTTAGTAGGAAAAAGAGGAAAGCCTGAGTTTATCAAGACATCATAATTTTGCCATCTATCGGAGAAAGACTTCGCATCGGTAAAGTCATCGAAGAAAGGCAACGACACGGTCATATCCTCACGAAGCAATCTCTCGCGCAACTCTATATTATATTCAAAATTAGTAAGATATTCTTGTGAATACCCTATAGTTACAAAAAACAATGTTATTGTTATACAGATGAAACGTTTAATCTTCATAATAATAATCTGTTCTATTTTCTAATACTTCATTATATATTGAATCGACGTTGTCATCATCATCGCGATAGATATATTCAAGATAGTCTCTATCAAAGACGAGGTTTTTATCATATTCTTTATCGATAGAGTCGAAGCTGAAACGACGGTGTGTCAATATATAATCAAAACTATCTGTGATGTATTTAATTGTATCTTCTTCAAACTTTTTCTTTTTCATGACAGCGAGCACTGAGTCTTTCTTAAACAACTCTCTTCCGTAGGAGTCGAAGTCGAACAGATTCTCCGAGCGATACCATACATCGACGGAAGAACCGAGTGTTACAAGAGTCTCAATATCATAACTAGGATTCATCTTATACACCTTATATTCAGTTTCATCGTCGTTATCCATATAGATTTCGTTACCGATGTTAAGAGAAGCCTCATGTAGCATACGTCTCACGTCGTTCATCTCCGCTGTCAGAAGGTTAGGAAGATGTGTCTTCTTATCGTCATTACCGTAACCTACTACGAGACGCACCTTACTACCTTTGATTATCTCCGTTCCAGGCTCTATCGTCTCGCCTTCAAACATCTGATCCACCACAGCATTTTTAGCAAAATATTCCACAAACTCCAAGTCGCTAACGGAGAGGCCATTACTTCTCAGCAACACCATAGCCTGACGTAATGACAGGTTTCGTAGGTTAGGCATCACCACTTTCTCAGGAGCTTCAGACACCTTCACATAATACAAGTTACGACCTTTCTTGACATTAGAATTTGGCAGTGGGTCTTGTTGATAGAAAGAACCTTCCGGATATTGTTTTGAATATATGCTATCCAACAAGATAAAGTTATATTCGTCTTGATACAAGCTAATAACAGAGTCGCAGTTTAGACCAACAAAATCAGGGACTACAATCTCGTCGCCGTGACGAGTATAACCCTTAAGCGAGAAAAACGCGACCTCTATGATAGCAACTGTTAATATTATAATTATCAACAGATTTATTAATATCTTTGAAACTTTCATTGATTTTTACTTTAATATATGTTTATAATAACGACGTTTTTACTAAATTTGGTGCGACAAAGATAACGATTTTAATTTTTTTATTGAAATAATATTATGAGAAAGATTGCAATTATTTGTGGAGGATATTCTGGAGAATACGAGATCTCCATTAAGAGTGCTCAAGTTGTAAAAAAACATTTAGACTCAACGCTTTACGAATCATTTATCATCGTCATAAAGAAAGGTGAATGGTATTGTCTCACCGATGACGGCAAGCATATATCTGTCGATAAGAACGATTTCTCCATCATCATAGACAATAACAAGATAACTTTCGACGCTGTCTTCAACGCAGTCCACGGGATACCTGGAGAGAACGGAGAGATATTAGGATACTTCGAGATGTTAAATATCCCATACACCTCATCAGGCTTCACCACCTGCGCCTTGACATTCAACAAAGACTTGACGAAACATATTGCAGCAGCTCATGGCGCCACAGTGTCGCCATCTATCACCATCAACAGAGGTGAATTTATCGACAAGAAAGATATTATTAAAGAGCTTGGATTACCTTTGTTCGTGAAGCCTACCTGCAACGGCTCAAGTGTTGGCGTAAGCAAAGTCAACACTGAAGATGATTTCGACAAGGCTGTAGAGACTGCCTTCAACGCAGGCGATCAGATCATGTGCGAGAAGTTCGTCAAAGGACGCGAACTCGCTTGTAGCGTCATCGAACATAAAGGCAAAATGATGGTTTTACCATTAACAGAGATTGTAAGTAAAAACGAGTTCTTCGACTACGAGGCTAAATATACCAACGGCAAATCCGACGAGATAACACCTGCCGACTTAGAAGAGTTGGAAGAGATAGAGGTGAAAGCTACATCAGCAATGTTATACGAGAGCTTCGGCTGTAAGGGATTCGCTCGTTTCGACTATATCCTCAACGAAGAAGGTTTGTTCTTTATCGAGGTCAACATTGTACCTGGCATGTCGGAAGCTAGCATCATGCCGAAACAAGCCGCCGAGATGGGAATACCATTAAGCAAACTATTCGGAATGACATTGGAAAACCTTTTTTGATAAAAATTAATAGACTCGGTGACTCGGTGACTTATTGACTTTAAAACAATGAACAAGATACTATCTTTCATAAAACCCATTGCAGGATTGTTGGCTGTCGGAGCATTGATATATTTCTTTCCCGACATATTCATGTATTTCGCAATAGCGATAATATTGTCGATGTTAGGGAGACCATTATGCGAGCGTCTCAAGAAGCTTCAGATCAAGAGATTTCATCTTGGCGACTCCGTCTCGGCAGTATTGACGATGGTGGTGATGTTCTTGATAGTATCTCTTATATTTTTATTTATCATACCACTTGTCAACAGAGAAATCGCCATCCTTTCCAACATCGACACCGATGCCATAGTGGATTATTTTGAGAAACCGATAGAGAAGATATATAACTTTCTCATTCAATACAACATCATACGACCTGAAGAAGACTTGTTGAAGATGACGGAAGAGAAGTTATACGCTCTTGTCAATTGGGATAATTTCAGCAGCATCATCGGAGGATTGATTTCAAAGACGAGTTCATTAGTGGTAGGACTTTTCTCCACAATATTCTTAACATTTTTCTTGTTGAAAGATCAAGACATAGTCCACAATATCTTCATGGCTATCACACCCGACAGTTACACTCTACAGATGAATAACATCATACGCGATTCGAGGGTGATGCTTACGAGATATATGTTTGGTCTTATAGCTGAGCTTCTCTGCATGATGATTTTGATTTTTATAGGTCTGAGTATTTTCGGTGTCAACAATGCTTTGATAATTGCGGTGATTGGAGGCTTCATGAATATCATTCCTTACCTTGGGCCTCTGATGGGAGGAGCTATCGGCGTGGTGATTGGCATCATCTCAAATCTCGGCATCGGTGCTTTCGCCATGATATTACCTAACACCTTAGAGATTATTGGAGTCTTCATTGCTGCTAACGCTGTCGATAACTTTGTGTTACAGCCGACAATTTATTCTAAGAGCGTCTTCGCTCATCCGATAGAGATATTTTTAGTGATATTGATGGCTGGCAACATAGGAGGTGTAGTAGGAATGATAATAGCTATACCGTCATATACTTTGATAAGAATAATAGCGAAACAATTGCTCAGCGAGTTTAAATTCATCGAGCTATTAACGAAGAACCTTAAGCCCTGACTTTCTTTAGGTCGGTGAAATAAAAAAACTGAGAAGCTAAAATTTTAGCTTCTCAGTTTTTTAATGTACAATGAATAGTTAACTTATAGTCTTATTGACTTATAGTCTCTTACACTGTCAAAATATCTTTCACTTTGAGTTCACAGAGTTCATCGATTCTCTTGACATATTTATCTGTGAGTTCTTGAATTTTGTCTGTCACGAGTTTCACTTCGTCTTCCGACACGCCTTCGTCTTTAAGTTTCTTAGCATCGTCGTTAGCGTTACGACGTATGTTGCGGATACCCACCTTTGCTTCTTCTGCCACTGTCTTAGAACGTTTTGCCAATTCTTTGCGGCGTTCTTCTGTCAATGGAGGGACGAGGATACGCAAGAAATCGCCTTCGTTTTTAGGATTGAAGCCTAAGTTAGCAGCCAAGATAGCTTTTTCTATAGCAGGTATTGAACTCTTATCAAAAGGTTGAACTATGATTTGACGTGGGTCTGGTGTTCCTATATTTGATGTTTGTTCGATAGGAACTATTGTTCCGTAATATTCTACTTTAACGCCTTGTAACATAGCAGGACTTGCTTTGCCTGCTCTGATCTTCTGAAACTCGTTCTCCATGTGTTTCATGGTATTATCCATAGTTTCAGTAGTTTCATCTAAGATAAATTGAGATTCGTCTGTCATATTAAATTCTTTTTACAGCACAAAAATAAAAATTTTTCGTTTATATCGACATTATTTTGTCACTAATGTTCCTATTTCTTCTCCGTTAAGTACTTTCAACAGATTGCCTTTAGTATTCATATCGAAGACATACATCGGCATATTGTTTTCTTTACAGAGAGTAAATGCTGTTAGGTCCATGACTTTAAGATTCTTATTATAGGCCTCATCGTATGTGATATGGTCGAATTTTGTTGCTGTAGGATCTTTCTCAGGGTCGGCTGTATATATACCATCGACGCGTGTTCCTTTTAAGATGATGTCGGCTCTTACCTCGACGGCTCTCAGTGCTGATGCAGTGTCTGTTGTAAAGAATGGATTACCAGAGCCACCACCTATGATAACGACATTACCTTCTTCTAAAAGTTTTATCGCCTTGGCGCTACTCATAGAGTCGGCGATGCGGTCGATGAAGACGCCTGACAACAGAGATGTCTTCACTCCTTTAGCTTGTAAAGTAGATTGCAACGCCATGCTGTTGATGACAGTAGCGAGCATTCCCATATAGTCGCCTTGTATTCTATCCATACCTTTACTTGCACCTTGTAAGCCTCTGAAGATATTACCGCCGCCTATCACGATGGCTATCTGTGCTTGTTTTGATGCTTCTGCTATCTCGTCAGCATAGTCGTTCAAACGTTCTGGGTCGATGCCATATTGTTGGTTTCCCATCAATGCCTCGCCACTTAATTTCAAAAGTACTCTTGTGTATTTCATATAATTATAAATTTATATTTGTTAAAACCAATATCCTATGTTAAAAAATCCTACTAAGCCAGAGCATCTGTTAGATGCCATCAGACTCACCTCTATAGGACCAGCCATTGTCTTCATCCCTAATGTCAATCCACATCCAATGATAAAATTGTCATCGACAAACCATTCATCGTAACTACTCGACATATATCCTACGTTACAGTTTGCTATGGCATATAAGTTCTTATAGAAATTGTACTGCCACGACATCTTTCCGAAG
Source organism: Lentimicrobiaceae bacterium (assembly GCA_015061295.1). Taxonomy (GTDB): domain Bacteria; phylum Bacteroidota; class Bacteroidia; order Bacteroidales; family F082; genus Limimorpha. The sequence continues at coordinate 25,762 of SUWU01000017.1, read as the reverse complement.
GCTATATGATCACCATAAAGCTGCGTAAACCTCAGACCTTCAAAGGAGATGATGTTATCAAAATACTTCATATGCGACTGTCCACCCACGAAGAACTGATAGCTCAGCGGAGGTTTCTCGTCGCCTATTGTAGTTCCCACTGTGAGTCCGAGTTTCAACGAATGTTTTTTTCCTACCGCCACAGAGCCATCTAAGTCGCCTCTCACAACTATAGAGTTACCCATTCGAGAGCCATCGTCTAACTTTATCACCGGCACGATATATTTCCCGTTAAGGTTTAGTTTCCAGCCTTTTGAAGCGTAAGTAGGCGAGTCTTCATTGTCGAGATAATAATTGAAGTAGGCATAACTGATGAAGTCGTAATTATCTGAGCTGACAACGTTTATCAAATTATCACGGAGATGAACATAATTACCTACCACACCAAGTCGCAACTGTTGTTCTATCGTTGGCATCACTTCAAAGAAAAGATCCATTTTATTATCCTGAACGCTATAAGAATTATTGATAGTTCTATCATCATATTGATTCATGAAGAGACTTATCACCGACACATCGGCTCCATATTTGAGACGTTGCGACACGTTAGAATGGAAACGCAGTTTAAAGTAAGGATTCTCTGCTATATTGACATCAGCCGACAAAGTTGACCTTTTAGGGAAGCCCAACACATTTTTTAAAGTAATGTTAGCCAAGACACCTATTCCATAATCGGTATCATAATGAGCTCCTACTGATACAGTCTCTTCTTCATTATCTTCGCAATGCAATTTCAAGGTTACACCTTTAGGAGCTGGCACGAGTTCATACCATATATCTTTAAAATACCCCGTAGCATAAATTCTCATCAACGACCTTTCAATATCGTCTATTGTCATCATTGCAGGATATTTTTTGGAGAATGATTTCTCAATAAATCCTATATTCTCTGGCTTTACGCCATCTATCTTTAATGCTGCTATATATATGGAATCTAAAGGTTTGACGTGAGGTCGTTGTATCTCAAAATCTTGTATCGATTTAATCGAGTCGGCGAGACTCTTCAGCTGAGGCAGATATTCTCTTGCTGTCATCTCACCTATCTTTATTATAGTATCGAAGGAGTTGAAATCCATCATACTAAAGTCGGACAGCTCTGGTTTTATATAGATGTCCACTTTCCTCTTAGCTTCTCTGTTGGCTTCGATGTCTGCCATAGCGATGATCTGATCCATGATTTTTGCCATAGAATGAAGGTCATCTTTTTTACGGAAATCGCGTTGCACGTCGATACCTACTATGATATCTACACCTTTATCTTTTACATTCTGTACGGGAAAATTATTTCTCAGTCCACCATCAACGAGCAATCGACCATCCACTTCCACTGGAGAGAAATAGAACGGTATCGACATTGACGCTCTGATAGAACGCTGCAAGTTACCTTTTGTCATCTCATACGCTTCTGCTTTTTCCATATCGGAAGCCACGCAGAGAAAAGGTATTGAGAGGTCGTTATAGTCTTCTATTTTATATGCTGGGGAAGTGAGGCGCGCCAAGAGAAGGTTGATTCTCACACCTTCATGTATTGCTGGTCTCATCTGTATCTTCTTATCTCTGAAGGGAAATGTAGCGAGATAATGACGATCCATACGTTTCTCATCGATGGGGATATACTTTTGAGGTATGATGTCTGCCATGACAGCGTCCCAGTCTTGTCGCTTAGTGAGTTCTATCATCGTCTCCAAGTCGTATCCCATGGCATAGAGTCCGCCGATGATGCTACCCATACTTGTTCCTGCTATGAAATCGATAGGGAGTCCTGCTTCTTCTATTACTTTCAGTGCTCCAATGTGAGCAAAGCCTTTTGCGCCACCACCACTGAGTACCACTCCTATGCGAGGACGGATTAATGGGGACAGAGTGTCGGGAGCGGAAACGGGAAACGAGGAAGATTGTGCCCGAATGTTTTGGCAAAAGACAAAAAACAAAAGAAAGAGTGTGACTAAGAACTTAGAACTTAATACTATGTTCTTAAAACCCCGAACTTTCGACTTTTGACTTTTGACTTCCGACATTAGACCTATTGACTTATAGAGACGCCACCAAAGTAACGTCTCTATCTATTATAACAACCCTATCTATTAATTGTTAATTATTAATTTAACTATTAACTATACATTGTACATTATACATTGTACATTGTACATCGTACATCACTCTTCCTTACCGTGACAGTTCTTATATTTCTTACCGCTACCACAAGGACATGGGTCGTTTCTTCCCACTTTCTTCTCTACATGAATAGGCTGTGTAACCTGACGTTCTTGTGTGTTGCTGTTTGCCTGTGACAGTAAATCAGTACGTTGTTCTTTCAACTTGCTTCTATCGATAGCTCTTGCTTTCTGTTCTCTAACTTGATTATTATCTGGCATAGGGACGTCGGCACGCATCAAGAATGAGATGACATCATTATTTATTTTCTGTATCATCTGTTTGAACAAGTTAAACGACTCGAACTTATAAATCAAGAGAGGATCTTTCTGTTCATAATGGGCGTTCTGTACCGAGTGTTTCAACTCATCTAACTCGCGCAGATGTTCCTTCCACGACTCATCGATGATGCCAAGTGTGATGAATTTCTCCACTGCCAAGGTCACTTCCTTAGCTCCATTATCGACGGCTTTCTTAATATTGACGACGACATTCATACTCTTCTTACCATCGGTAAATGGGATAAGGATATTCTCGTATTGTGTGTTTTTCTGTATGTTCTGTATCACAGGAAGTGTCTTCTCACCGATGATACGAGTCTTGTTAGCATACACCTCTGTTGCCTTATCAAACAGTTCATCCGACAGCACCTCTAACTTAGCGCGTTTAAACTCCTCTTCATCGAAAGGAAGGTCGAGACCCATCGTTGAGAGAACTTCTAACTTTAAGCCTTCATAATCATTATCTTCCTTAAACTTCTCAATCAATGACTCGCCGAGATCATACATCATATTATTAATGTCTATCGACAGACGTTCTCCGAACAAGGCGTGACGTCTCTTCTCGTATATCGCTTCACGTTGCGAGTTCATCACGTCGTCGTATTCGAGGAGATGTTTACGAGTACCGAAGTGGTTCTCTTCTACTTTCTTCTGAGCCTTCTCTATCTGTTTTGTAATCATCGAATGCTGAATGACTTCGCCTTCTTGAAGTCCGAGTCTATCCATCAGAGGTGCGATGCGGTCGGAGCCGAACATACGCATGAGGTCGTCTTCTAATGAGACAAAGAATTGAGAACTACCATTGTCGCCCTGACGACCAGAACGACCACGTAACTGACGGTCAACACGACGCGACTCATGACGTTCTGTACCTATGATAGCGAGACCTCCTGCTTCTTTCACGCCTGCTCCTAACTTAATGTCGGTACCACGACCTGCCATATTAGTTGCTATGGTAACAGTTCCAGCCTGACCAGCGTCTTTAACTATCTGAGCTTCCTTAGCATGAAGTTTAGCATTCAAGACGTTATGTTTTATTCCTTTACGAGTCAACATACGAGAGAGAAGCTCCGACACTTCAACAGATGTAGTACCTACGAGAACAGGTCTTCCTTCTGCCACGAACTCTTCAATCTTCTCTATGACAGCATTGTATTTCTCACGTTTTGTCTTATATATCAAATCCTCTGCATCGATACGGGCGATAGGCTTGTTGGTAGGAATAACGACGACATCTAACTTATAGATATCCCAAAACTCTCCTGCTTCTGTCTCAGCTGTACCTGTCATACCTGCAAGTTTATGATACATACGGAAGTAATTCTGCAAGGTGATGGTAGCATATGTCTGTGTGGCAGCTTCAACATGGACGTTTTCTTTAGCTTCAACAGCTTGATGCAGACCATCTGACCAGCGACGTCCTTCCATGATACGTCCTGTTTGCTCATCGACGATCTTAATCTTGTTATCCATGATGACATAATCTACGTCCTTCTCAAACAAGGTATAAGCTTTGAGAAGTTGCTGCACTGTATGCAGACGTTCTGATTTCTCAGAGAAGTTACGCAACAGCTCTGATTTCTTCATCACTTTCTCGTCGTCGGAGAGTCCGCTACGTTCCAACTCAGCTATTTCGCTGCCCACGTCAGGCAAGATAAAGAATGAGGAGTCGTTATATGCTTTTGTAAGTTCATCTATACCTTTCTCTGTAAGATCGACGCTATGAAGTTTCTCATCGATGACAAAATAAAGCTCATCGTCGATGATGTGCATATTTTTCTGTTGTTCTTGAAGATAAAAACCTTCTGTCTTTTGCATCAAAGCCTTCATACCTTCTTCACTCAAGAACTTAATCAGAGCGTTATTTTTAGGGAGACCTCTATAAGCACGGAAGAGTTGGTTTGCACCTTGATTTTTCTGTTCTTGTGTAGCGTTAGGGTCTGTAAGATATTTCTTAGCTTCGGCAAGACATGATGTCACTAAACGTTTCTGAGCTTCATAGAGTTTCACAACATCAGGCTTCAACACGTCAAACTCTTGATGGTCGCCGCGTGGTGTTGGTCCTGAAATAATCAAAGGGGTACGAGCGTCGTCTATCAAGACGGAGTCAACCTCATCGACGATAGCGAAATGATGTTTACGTTGAACGAGTTCTTCTGGATTACCTGTCATATTGTCGCGCAAGTAGTCGAAACCGAACTCATTATTAGTACCATAAGTGATGTCGGCGAGATATGCATTGCGACGGGCTTGAGAATTTGGTTCATGTTTATCGATACAATCGACGGTGAGACCGAGAAATTCGTATATCGTCCCCATCCACTCGGAGTCACGTTTTGCGAGGTAGTCGTTGACAGTGACAACATGAACGCCGCGTCCTGCAAGGGCGTTAAGATACACAGGGAAAGTAGCGACGAGAGTCTTACCCTCTCCTGTGGCCATCTCTGCTATCTTACCTTGATGTAAGACAGCTCCACCAATAATCTGAACGTTATAAGGCACCATATCCCATGTGATCGTGTTGCCACCAGCAATCCAGCTGTTATCGTAATAGACTTTGTCGTCTTCAATGTTGATATGATCGAATTTAGCAGCGAGCTCACGGTCTAAGTCGGTAGCTGTAGCTTCCACCACTTCGTTCTCCTTGAAGCGTTTGGCTGTCTCTTTCAAGACTGCAAAAGCTTCAGGCATAATGTTGTTAAGAGCCTCTTCTATCTTATCTAACTGCTGTTTTTCTAACTTATCGACTTGCTCAAAGATTTCATTTTTCTTCTCAAGGTCAAGATCTTCGGTCTCTGCTTTATGTTTCAGTTCTTTGATACGAGCATCTTCATCAGCGATGTAATTATTGATATATTCTTTAAACTCCACTGTCTTATGACGAAGCGCATCAATATCTAAATCTTTTATCTTTTCGTAAGCTTCTAATGTTTTATCCAACAAAGGCTGCAATGCTTTATTGTCGCGAGTAGCCTTATTTCCAAATAATTTTGTAAAAAATCCCATATTATTTTAAGTTACTATGTTACTAAGACGTTATAATGCTATGATTCTAAAATGTTAAGACTCATTTATCAAATGTTGTGCAAAGATAATAATTTTACGCTATTTTTTTATGGTATAACTATAAATTCTTTTCATATGATAATCAAGGTACTGATCGGGGGCTGGGGCTGGTGCCATTCCTATCTTATTCTGCGGCATAACGATGATATAATCAGGGAATGTCTTGATTTGATATTGCTCAAGAAGAAGCATATTGTCGCTCAACTTCAGAAGCTCCCAATCATATCCATTTTTCTCTATCATTGCCTTAAAATCATCGAAGCTATCATCAGTGGCAATGGTGATAATCTTAATCATATCAGGCCAATATTGAGAGATATTGTTCAACTCCTGAAACTGATAGTCAGTCATAGGCGATACTTTATTAACAAATTGAAGCAGAAGCATATTATCTTTAAAGCTTGACAAACTCACCATTTTACCATCGGCATTCTTTAAAGAGAACTGAGGCGCATCAGTTCCATACGACAATCTATTGATTTGTGTTAGAATATTTTCAACGACATTTTTATTATCTTTAACTTTAGTGTTTTGTTTGATGCCTTCAAGGATAGCTAATACAAATTTTCTCTCTTCAGGATATTCATAATACATTCTCTTCATATTCCACGCCACGATAAGTTCTGCCAATTCCTTGTTATCTGACAAAAAGACATCTTTCGACTTGACATATGACATAAATCTGTCATAGCCATGACGAAGATTTAACATAAGCTCAGAAGGCTCAAATTGTCGATTTACAAGATAATTGACGAATATCTCATCAAAGAGGCTCATATAAGCAGACTGCGTATATAGTATTTTATGTTTATCATAATATCGACTCATGACAGTTTCTGCGTTATCATTATCTATCGCCATCTGGATATTAGCTTTACGATAAAGCAAATAATCTTTAACGAAATCATATTTTATAACACCAAGTTCTTTGTTAACCAAAATGTCGAGGCTGTCAAGCAAAGACTTCTGACGTCTTCTATATATCTGATTAAAATTATCTAAAATAAAATCATCAATTATTTTCTCAACTTTATAATATTGATAATACAGGCCATTGTCATCAGTCTTTATCATCTTCATGGTAGGATATTGTCGTTCAAAATACGACAAATTCTCATCTCGTTCTGGTATCGTTATCTCCACCTCATATTCTGCCGAAGGCTTCAAGATAATATCCACACGTTCAAGGTCGATAGCTATCTGCGCTGGAGTAATCTTGTCAATTTCGGTTTTTATCACAAAATTGCCATTTTCATCCGCCTTAGTTTCATAAATCGTTGTCTGCTCACGTGTTAACATGTCATTGTATGTCATGAGGCGGATTAAGGATGTTGGCTGTTGGATTTTTCCTTTTATTATGATATTTTGGGAGAACAGATTAAGATTGTTCAACAGCAGGCATAATAACGATATTACGAGATATTTTTTCATATACTTTTAATCACAACTTTATCAGGAACGAATCCGGCTACGGGATAATTGTGTTTCAACAAATCTTTAACTACCGTTGATGACACACAACGCAGGGAAGGCTCTGTAAGGAAGAAAACGGTCTCAACATCAGGATTTATCTTTTTGTTAGCCTCAGCTATCGTCGTTTCATATTCAAGGTCAGCAGCACCACGCAATCCTCTTATGATAAAGTTAGCGCCATTTTCTTTACAGAAGTTAACGGTAAGACCTTCGTATGACATCACTTTTACCTTAGGACAATCGGCGAAAGTATCTTTAATCCATTGAATACGTTGTTCTAAAGAGAAAGTATATTTTTTTACGTTATTAATTCCTATAGCCACAATCACCTCATCGAAGAGAGGCAAGGCTTTCATCACTATATCTTCATGACCTTTCGTTATAGGGTCGAAAGAACCCGAGAACACAGCTTTTTTCATAATTCATAATTCATAATTCACAATTCATAATTGGTTCAAGATTTCGTCTTTTAAGGTAACGCTCAACGATATGAAAGTATTTTCTAAGAAATCGTTAACGTTATCTTTGTTTACCAAATACACTTTAGAGATACCCTCTTCTGTTTGAGGTTTAGGTTTAAACTCGCTGTCAGACGACATCAGAAACCATGATGTCTTCTTCATTGTCCATTGGTTGTCAAGGAGGTAGCAATGATATGTTGATGGCAGTTGTTTGATTATTTTAAGATTTTCTATTGCAGTTTCTTCCATCACTTCTCGCAGTGCAGCCTGTTTTGGAGTCTCGTTATTTTCGATGTGACCTTTAGGGAGATCGGGTCTTCCATTACGTTCGATGGCGAGGATGGAGTTTTCAAAGATGACGACACCGCCTGCTGCCGGAGCCTGACGGAATATCGTGTTGATGACAGCAGCAATAATCATATCATCCACATCATCAAGCACGAGATCTTCATTATTTTCTTCGAGCCATCTTTTTATCATATCTCTTGTATTCTCAAACGCTTGTGTGTTCATCACAGCATCATCGAGAGGCTTATCGAGTAATTCAGCAGAAAAATTTCTACAAATAAGCATATTATTATTGCAAAAAAGTCTATACATTTGCGTAGAATTTCAAATCGATTTATAAATTTAAAACATACTTATATGAACGAACAAGAAACATCAATGGCATTAGCCAGTTTCCTTTTGCAAATTAAAGCAATAAAATTGAATCCTGCAAATCCTTTTACATGGGCTTCAGGCTTAAAAAGTCCTATCTACTGCGACAACCGCGTCACTTTATCATACCCACAGGTAAGGACTTTCATCCGTGAAGGTTTCGTGAAGATGTGTTTAGACAAATATGGTAAACCAGATGTGATAGCAGGCGTGGCAACAGGAGGCATTCCTCAAGGAGCTTTGGTAGCACAAGAGTTAGGTGTACCTTTCGTATATGTACGTTCTGAGAAGAAATCACATGGCTTGAACAACCAAGTTGAAGGTGTCATCAACAGCGGACAATCGGTAGTTATCATAGAAGACTTAGTATCAACAGGTAAATCAAGTCTGTTGGCAGTAGAAGCTCTCCGCGAAAAAGGAGCCGACATCAAAGGTATGTTAGCCATCTTCACCTACGGCATGGAAAAAGCAACAGAAAACTTCAAGAACAACAACTGTCTGTTATCAACATTGACAAACTATGACGCCTTAATACAAAAAGCTGTAGAAGAGAACTACATTAGAAAAGAAGATTTAGAATCGCTGTTAGAGTGGAAGAAAGACCCTCAAGCATGGAGCGATGCGAGAATCTGAGACAATAAGACAATAAGTAGAGACGTATCAATGTTTCCTACAATTATGAACAAGCATTGATGCGTCTTTTTATATTGACACGTTTTCTAACCACAAAGAAGATAAATTATGATTTTCAAAAGTAATTGGACAAAGAACCAAGTTTCCGATAAAGAGTTATTCGATTATATTGGCGATATGAATAATATGCCGTCTATTTTACCTGAACAAGTGGTGGATGTAAAAGCAGATCATGACAATCTCTCATTTACGATACAAGGCATGGGTAGCATCGCCCTTCGAGTGGCAAAACGCGAACCTAATAAACTGATACAACTTGTCCCAGAAGGCAAGACACCTTTTCAATTTGTGCTGAATATCTATATTAGAGACACTGAGTCACCAAGTCACCAAGTCACTAAGTCAATGTCAGTGTCAGAGTGTTGCTTCGAGATAGACGCTCAACTTAATCCTCTGATGCAGATGATGGCATCACGACCTCTCCAGAACTTAGTAAATATGATGGCGAGTAGAGCGGAAGAGTTAAAGAGTTAAAGGATTTCTTCTATTACAAAAGTTATCTCTTTTAAATCACAGATTACTTCACGATTGTTTTTTTCTTTTAACATAAGACGCCCAAATCTATCATAACCGATTATCATCATTTCTTTGAGGCGTCCTTCATGCTCGTAGAAAGCCCATTGCTTGTAGCGATAAAGATGGTTGATATAGCTATTGGCTGTTGAACTTTGACGCTGACACTGACGCTGACTATGACTATGACTCTGACACTTGGTGACTCGGTGACTTAGTGACTCGGTAACTTCTATAAGGAGTTTTTCTATGTCGTAGTCTTTTCCTGTTATCATCTTCAATGAAATCGGATTGGGCAGACTCGCATCAAAAGCAGTCTGATTAACATTCAACCCAACACCAACAATAGAAGTCCCCATCATCATTCCTTTAATCTCATTCTTTATCAAGACACCTGCAATTTTCTTGTCGTTGAAATAAATGTCGTTAGGCCATTTGATAAAAAGATTTTCTTCAGGAAGATATATTTTCAAAACGTCTATCACGGCGACAGAAACCATCTGAGTGAGAAGAAACTGATCTTCGGCTTTAAGAAAACTCATATCCAAGGCGATACTGAAAAGCAGATTCTTCCCTTCTTCGCTATGCCACACATTCTTACCTTGACCTTTCCCTGAAGTCTGAAAATCTGCAACAACAATATTATCTGTAATTTCTTCACCTCTGTCAAGAAGATTCTGAAGATAAGAATTTGTTGATTCTATATTTTTGAAATGAGTTATTTTCATATATGGCAAAAATAGTAAAAAATCTTGACTTATATTATATTTTCGCAGCATAATCCAAACTCTACGAAACATGTAAAACAACTCTGATGAACTCAGCATTGTGTTACTTTAATTTTTTCTATTTTTTTTCATATTCAAAAAACTTGTTGGCATATTGACTTGTTAACTCTTTGACTTTTTTTTCTTATCTTTGCACAAAATAAATTAATTAGGAATCATGAGAGTTAGACACGAGACAGATAACACAGAACAAGTAGTGGCAGCTGTTGTTGACACAATGCAAGCGCTTAAAGCCAAAGACATCGTTTCATTAGATTTAAGAGATATACATTCCGCAGTGACAGACTATTTTGTCATATGTCATGCTCAATCGAAGACACAAGTTTCTGCCATTGCTGACAGAATTTTAGATGATTTACGCGATAATGGCGTCAAACCATATCATTACGAAGGTTTTGAAAACGCGGAATGGATTTTGATTGACTATATCGATGTAGTAGTTCATGTCTTTTTAGAACCTAAACGCGACTTCTTCCAATTAGAGTCGTTATGGGCTGATGCAGAACGAACTTCATACGAAGATTAAGTCTAACATTTTTAAAACAACAAATTGATGGAGAATAACAATTCTTTTGGAAATCCAAACAACAGCAACAACAAACCAAAGAAGAAATTTAGTTTTTACTGGATTTATGTAGTCTTAACGGCAGTGTTTCTCGGCTCCTTATTTTTCAATGGAGGCAGCAAGACAGAAGAAATAGACAAAGGCAAATTAATCACATTGTTGAAAGACAAAGACATTGAGAAGATAGACCTCGTCAACGGTGAGATTGCAGAGATTTACTTAAACGAGAGCGGCCTACAGAAATACTTCCCTAATGAAAGAAGCAGCAGTTTCAACAGCACACCCAACTATACTCTCCGTATAGGTTCTGTTGAACGTTTTGAGCAAGATCTTGAGACTGCACAAGAAGGCTTCACCGATCCCATTTATCCACAGAATGTAAAACGTCATAATTGGGGCGCCGAGATAGTCTCATGGATATTACCTATCGTGATAATATTTGGTTTCTGGTTTTTGATAATAAGAATGATGGGACGTAACGGTGGCGCTGGAGGCGGTGGCAACGTCTTTAACATCGGGAAATCGCAAGCTAAGTTATACGACAACGCTTCTGATGTAAAAGTGACATTTAAAGATGTAGCTGGTCTTGAAGAAGCGAAAGAAGAAGTGATGGAAGTCGTCGATTTCCTGAAGAATCCAGGTCGTTATACCAAGTTAGGTGGTAAGATACCAAAAGGTGTTTTATTAGTAGGTCCTCCAGGTACAGGTAAGACCTTATTAGCCAAGTCAGTCGCTGGTGAAGCTAACGTTCCTTTCTTCAGCATCTCAGGCTCCGACTTCGTAGAGATGTTCGTCGGCGTAGGCGCTTCGAGAGTAAGAGACCTCTTCAAACAAGCCAAGGAGAAGTCACCAAGTATCATATTCATTGATGAGATCGACGCTATAGGACGTGCTCGTGGCAAGAATCCTATGAGCGGTGGTAACGACGAAAGAGAAAGTACACTTAACCAATTACTCACAGAGATGGATGGCTTCGGCACCAATTCAGGTGTCATCGTGATAGCAGCGACAAACCGTGCCGACATCTTAGACAAAGCCCTCATGCGCGCTGGACGTTTCGACCGTCAGATATATGTAGAACTCCCCGACCTCATCGGTCGTAAAGAGATATTCGAGGTTCATATGCGTAAGCTAAAGTTATCTGACGATGTCAGCATCGAGTTCTTAGCGAAACAGACACCAGGATTCTCTGGAGCCGATATCGCCAACGTGTGCAACGAAGCAGCTCTCATAGCAGCACGACGTAACAAAGAATCTATAGAGAAACAAGATTTCTTAGATGCTATCGACCGTATAGTAGGGGGACTCGAGAAGAAGAATAAAGTCATAACAGACTCCGAGAAAAAAGTCATTGCTTTCCATGAGGCTGGTCACGCCACTACAAGTTGGCTCTTAGAGTTCGCTCATCCATTAGTGAAAGTCACCATAGTACCACGCGGAAAAGCTCTCGGTGCAGCATGGTACCTCCCTAACGAAAGACAAATCACGACAAAAGAACAGATGTATCACGAGATGATAGCAACACTCGGAGGCCGCGCTGCTGAACAACTGATATTCGGTCATATCTCCACAGGAGCCCTCAGCGACTTAGAGAAAGTGACAAAACAAGCTACTGCAATGGTGGTATATTATGGACTCGATGAAAAGATCGGTAACAGAAGTTATTATGATTCTACAGGACAACAAGATTACGCCTTGACAAAACCTTTCAGCGAAAAAACTGCTGAAATAATTGATGAACGCGTAAGTCAACTCATAGAGAGCGCATATCAAGAAGCTCTTAAGATTTTGGGTGATAATATAGATGGATTGACACAACTTGCCAACAAACTCATCGACAAAGAGGTCGTATTCGGCGATGATTTGGAGATGATATTTGGCAAACGCCCATGGGTTAAGGAGGAAATTGAATTCCCGAAAGAAGAAGACAACGAGTCAACGAGTCAACAAGACAACGAGTCAGAGTCAAAGTCAGAGTCAGAGTCAAAGTCAGAGTCAGAGTCAAAGTCAGAGTCAGAGTCATAATAGAATATGGATTTTATTTTTGGCGGAAATAACAGAGATTGTACTAACAAGGAGCAAATCCTTGCCAAGGTTCGCAGTGCCATCTTGGAGAAAGACGAGAATCATTTCTCCGACATCAACCTTCAAGATGACACTTGGATTCCTTTTAAAGAAGAAGATGGAAATGAGTTTACCTTCATAGAACGTTTTAAAGAAAATGGAGGTATCTTCATGTACTTCGAGAGCATGGAAAACTTCAAAGAAGCCTTACAGCAGTTTGTTATAGAGAACAATTGGTTGCCACTTCTCACCACAAGTCATGAGATAAAAGAAATATTATCAGATAGCGGCATAGCGTTATCCGACGACTACAGAGACTCTGAACGTAGAAAGAATGTCAGTCTCATTACCTGTGAATGTATGATAGCTCAGACAGGGAGTATCGTCATCTCTGATGCGTGTGCTGGTTCTGTGGCAGCGTATTCTTTTGCCGACACCCTTCTTATATTGGCACGTCCTTCTCAGTTTGTATCAAAACTAAAAGACATATTTCCTCTCTTGAGAGAGCGATACAAAGAATCTACACCAAAGAATATAAGTATTATTAGCGGGCCGAGTCAAAGCACTGCTATAGAAAACAAGCTTACCATCGGAGCCATCGGCTGTAAACAGATAGCATTATTTTTAGTGGAATAGTCTTCCACTAAAAATCATCAGTACTTATTTAGACGACAGTTCTTTTATTATCTTCTCTATGCTAATGCCTTCAGCTTCTGCCGTATAATTTCTCACGAGACGATGACGCAATATAGGCAGTGCCACCTCCTGCACATCTTCTATGTCGGGAGAGAATTTACCTCTCAACAAAGCATTACCTTTTGCACCTATAATCAGATACTGCGACGCGCGAGGACCTGCACCCCAGCTAAGGTATCTGTTGCTCCACTCATGAGCACGTTCTGTATTAGGACGTGTACTCGACACCAACGACACAGCATATTCATACACATTATCTGGCACAGGGACACGACGTACAAGGTTCTGAAAATACATAATCTCCTCTGCCGTCATCACATTATTAACATCATTAATTTTATCAGATGTTGTATTCTTAACCACCATTATCTCTTCTTCATACGAAGGATAATCGAGCATAAGGTTAAACATAAAACGGTCGAGTTGAGCCTCTGGTAAAGGATATGTTCCTTCTTGTTCGATAGGATTCTGCGTTGCAAGAACAAAGAAAGGCTCCTCTAATTTATATGTCTTACCCGACACAGTCACATGTCTCTCCTGCATAGCTTCAAGAAGAGCGGCCTGTGTCTTAGGAGGCGTTCTATTAATCTCGTCGGCAAGTATAACATTAGAGAATATAGGTCCTTTCACAAACTTAAACTGTCGCATGTCATCGAGTATCTCTGTACCTATAATATCTGACGGCATGAGGTCGGGAGTGAATTGTACACGGCTAAATGACAAGCCAAGAGCACGCCCTATGGTACTTACTAACAATGTCTTTGCAAGACCAGGCACTCCTACCAATAAGACATGTCCTCGGCAAAAGACTGATAATATAGTATTATGAATAACATCTTCTTGACCAACGATAACTTTCGATATCTCTTTCTTTAACATATCATATCGTTGCACCAAAGCCTTTGCTCCTTCAACATCAGACTGATACATATACTTCTTTTTTAATTATTATTGGAAATTCCAATCGAACTTAAAATCACAATCTTTAAAGTCATCGATGACCTTTATATATGCCTTTTGCGACTTATTTACTATCCATTTGTTTATCACTTCTTCGCGTTTTTTCTGCAAGGCTATGTCGCGGAAGAGTGTATAATCTTCTTTGAGATTAGCTTTATGAGGCAGTGTCTTCTTTTTAAGATATAAGATACGACAAGCGTCTTTGTTATCGGAAGTCTTCATTGCCACAGGCTCACTGATCTCACCAACTTTCATATTATTAACGGTGACAGACACCTGTTGGTCGAGTTCAGAGGCATCGAACAACGTTCCTCCTGTGTTAGGATTAACGAGCATACCTCCATTGATTCTATCAGCTTCATCGCTATACTTTCTGACAGCCTCATCAAAGGTGATGCTGTCGTTATGAATAAGTTGAGCTATTGAGTCGAGTTCATTGTAAGCTGTCTGCAAAGCATCGAGAGACACTTTCACGGTGAGCAATATATGACGAACGTTGACGAGGTCGTCTCTTCGTTCTATCATCTGAATGATATGAAAGCCAAACTCTGTCTCCACTACTTCCGATATTTCTCCATCACGTAGGTTAAAAGCAGCGGCTTCAAACTCTGGAGCAAACTCACCTCTTCCATGGAAGCCTAACTCACCGCCATTTTTGGCAGAGCCTGGATCTTCAGAATATAACAATGCCAATGTTGAGAAACGCTCTCCATCGAGGATGCGCTTACGCATCTTATACAATCTGTCTTTTACTTCCAACTTCTCATCTAAGGTGACTGGCGGTTTCTTCACAAGCTGAGCTATCTCATATTTAGCGTTAACCATCGGGACACTATCTTTGTGCATCTCATTATAACACTGTCTAACCTCAGCAGGCGTCACCTCCACATTAGCCATCATTCCTTGCTGTACCTGTTGTTCTAACATCTGCTCCTTCTTCATACGGTGTAGTTCCTCCTTAATTTCAGGCATGGTCTTCTTGTAATATTTCTCAAGATTCTCCTGTGAGCCTAACTGCGATATAAAATATCGAATCAGGTGGTCAACTTCACTCTCTACCTGCTCATCAGTGACTACAATGCTATCCATCTCAGCCTGATTGAGCATCAACTTACGGAACATAAGATCTTCAAGAATCTCACAACGTATTGAACTTGCACTACCCTTGATGCCACCTTGCAATCTATACTGAAGATATTGTGCTTCAATATCGGACTGTAATATGATATTCTGTCCAACTACTGCTACCACTCTATCGATAACTTGTGGCTCCTGCGCTTTAATGGATAACGAAATCATAACGACAGCAAATGCCATTAAAAAACGTCTCGTTATCTTGTTGACTTGTTGACTTGTTGACTTGTTGACTTGTTGTCTCATAATATTATATCAATAAATTTCAAAGGCTTTCTCACGAACCGCCTTAGTATATAAATCATCGTAAAGTTTATCTAACAATTCTTTCTTTCTCAGACTTAAGATAATATATCTTATCCTATCCGACTGCAACTCACAGGGAGTGTCGTCACCAATAAGGCGAAACTCACAGAAACGTATCAATGTTGACAAATCACCATCATTGACAGTCACGAACTTATTATTTTTCAGAAATGTCTCGTGGTTATCAACATTCAAATTATATTTGTCTATTATCTCTTCTATATTATACCATTTGCTAACTTCCAAATCATACGACTCAGCGTATTCTTCTGCCATCGATGCTATTGAGTCAAGCATAAGTACATCGTAATCACGCATCAATTTGGTGAATATCCACTTCTTCTTGCTATCTTTTGGAAGCGACACCACAGCCACTTTGACGATGTTACGGTTGAGCCGAAACTCTCCTTTATTAGAATTATAATATTCATTAATCTGTTCTTCGGTGACATTAGTATCGAGATTTTGTCTTACAAGTTCTGTCTCATACTTGTTAATCACCAAGGAGTTTCTGTATTCTTCTAATCTTTTTGAGAAGTCTAACTGTTCTGGTCTCAGGTTATTCTCTGCTTGGCGCAGAAGCAATTGGTTATTGATCCATTTATCTATGAAAGCGCGTGCTCGCATCACGCTGTCGTTATAACTTATCCCTTCGAAGGAGATATTTTCTAAGTCGGTCTTATATAAGTTCTTACCATAAATAGACGCTACCACGTCTCCTCTTTTCTCTGCCTTATTCTGACAAGAAAAAAGCAATAACAACAATATAAGACCGACTATAGAATTTCGCATTACTGATTATATTTCTTAGCAATCTTATTTAAAATCTTTGTATTGACCTTCACAGGATATTTATCTCTTAGGCTTTGTAGCCATATTTTCTCTATCTCTGCTTGGTATCCTGAAGTGATATGTCCTCTCACCTCCTTGAATGTCTTAGGTTCTGGCTGACGAACCTCATCAATTCTTATGATTGTAACAGTGTTATCAACAGTGGAGACGATGACATTTATAGCATCTTCTTTCCATTCCATCTCATCGATATTGAAGTCTTCTCCTTTTTGATAGAACTTATATCTGACAGTATGCTTCATTTTATTTTCTTTGATGAAAGAACGAAGGCTATCTACATCAACGCCCTCTCTTATCATTGCTTCGACAACATCAACGCTTTCTTTGTCATTACAATTAACGACTAAAGCTTTGACGCGATCGCCCCACATGTAGTTATTCTTATTCCTTTCATAATATTGTTGCATACCGAGAGTGTCGTTGATAGCTTTATTCCACACTTGTTCTTCCATTAAAGAGAATAACAATATTCCATCGTGATATTCTTGAACCAAAAATCCAAAGTCAGGATATTTCTCCTCAAGTTGTGAGTCTTCATACTCAAACACCTTAGCTTGTAAGAACTTGTCATACAACTGATATGCGTATGCACCTGGTGTCATAAACACTTGTACTTTCTGATATTTATCGATATAATCTATAAAATCTTGAATGGTGTATGGTTCTTTGTTGAGTGAGAATAACACCTCTGTTGTGTCAACATCTGGTGATTTCACATATTTCCCTGCTAGCAGAGTGCTGTCGATAGTACTGATAAATGCATCTTTAACATCGGAATATTCTTTGAATTTATTCTCTTTCATGATACGTTTCATCACTATCTCTTCGCTGAGTTGACCTCTCATATCTCTCTCAACTCTTTCTTTGATTTTGGCACTTTCCTTATCAAAATCTGCTGGAGGTGTCGTTGTGATAAGCTTTATGATATGATAACCGTAGCTTGTCTTGACAGGTTGTGAAATCTCATTAACATCAAGTTCTTTAAGTGCAGTGATAAACTCTGGTACCAAGTTGCTAACTTTAAAAGCGCTCAGTCTTCCGCCGTTAGTCACAGTACCTTTATCGTCTGAATATTTTTTAACGATGTCAATCCAATTGCTACCATCTGCTGCAATCTCATTATATACGTTATAAGCTTTCTCTTTGAGCAATGAATCTGAGATTTCAGGATTTGCTGCGATGAAGACATGAGCTGCAGTCACTGTTCCCAAAGCAGGAGTTTTGCTATTCACCTTTATGATATGATAGCCAAAAGAAGAACGGATAGGCATTGAGATTTCTCCTACCTCTGTGTTATACACTCCTGACTCAAAAGGATACACCATATCGAAAGCAGTGAAATATCCCAATTCACCTCTATTGCCTTTATAGGCATTTCTCTTACCAGGAATAGCTTCCATATCGCGTGCCGATGGGTCGTCTGACATCTCTGCTGCCAAGTCGCCAAAGTTCTCTCCCTTCATAACACGTTCACGTATCATCATGGCTTTCTCGTATGCTTTCAATGTGTCAGCAGGCAATGCGTTTTTATCACATTGTATGAGGATATGAGCTGCATTAACATCATATTGCATTCTTTCATAGGCTTCTCTCACCAATTCTTCAGTGACATCATCATTAGAGAAATAAGGCTTTGCTAACTGTTGACGATAACCATGTAGCTCTTTCTTAAACGACTGGTTGGTATCCATCTTCAGCGCCTCCGCCTCTATAACCTTCAATTTAAAATCTACAAACAAATCTAAATATTCTTCAACAGTCTTCTTATCGATGACATCTGTATTGACGTTGTTTTTCTTGTATGTATCAATAAATTCTTTTGCAGAAATCTCTTTATCACCTATTGTGAGTAAAGTCTTTTTTTCGTATGATTGAGCTGATAAAAGAGAAGGCATCATCACTGCTAATATAGCAATGAGCCATGTAATACGTGTTTGTTTTCTTGTCATATTCATCTATTATTTTCAGAAAATAACGTATGATTTTAAACTATATTATCTTTTTGAATGAACAATTTACAATTAACAATGTACAATTATTTTTAACTATTAACTATTAATTGTAAATTGTAAACTGTAAATTGTAAATTGTTACTTACTTTACGCTTTCGTGCTGTAGTTAGGCGACTCTTGTGTGATAGTGATGTCATGTGGGTGACTTTCTCTCATACCAGAAGCTGTAATCTTAATGAACTGTGCTTTTTGTAAGTCACTGATAGTTTTTGAGCCTGTGTAGCCCATGCCAGCGCGGAGACCACCGACTAATTGATAGACCACTTCTGAGAGGCTGCCTTTATAAGGGACGCGACCTACGATGCCTTCTGGAACGAGTTTCTTGATGTCGTCTTCCATGTCTTGGAAGTAACGGTCTTTAGAACCATTTTGCATTGCCTCGAGAGAGCCCATGCCACGATATGTCTTGTATTTTCTACCTTCGAAGATGATAGTGTCGCCTGGTGACTCATCAACTCCAGCGAACAAGGAGCCTGCCATGATTGATGAAGCGCCTGCTGCTATAGCTTTCACGATGTCGCCTGTGTAACGGATACCGCCATCAGCGATGACAGGGATACCTGTACCTTGAAGTGCTTGTGAAACATTATATACTGCTGTAAGTTGAGGAACACCGATACCAGCGATGATACGTGTTGTACAGATAGAGCCAGGACCTATACCAACTTTGATAGCATCGATGCCTGTCTTAGCGAGTTCGCGAGCTGCATCAGCGGTAGCTATGTTACCAACCACGATGTCGATGTTAGGGAATCTCTTACGCAATTCCTTAGCCACGTTGATGACGTTTTGTGAGTGACCGTGAGCTGTGTCGATATTGATAGCATCGACGCCTGCTGCCACCAATGCCTCAGCGCGTTCTATAGTGTTAGCGGCGATGCCGACAGAGGCAGCTACACGCAAACGACCGAGAGAGTCTTTACTTGCATTAGGACGAGCTTTGATTTTAATTATGTCTTTGTATGTGATAAGTCCGATGAGATGGTTGTCTTTATCTACCACAGGTAACTTCTCGATACGATGTTTCTGGAGTATCTCTGCTGCTGTAGCGAAGTCGGTAAACTCTGTCGTGGTGACGAGGTTGTCTTTTGTCATGACTTCATAGATAGGACGTTTCATGTCTTGAATGAAACGAAGGTCACGGTTTGTAACGATACCGACTAACACATTATTAGCATCAACGACAGGGATACCACCAATATGATTCTCGTTCATCATACGAAGAGCCTCACCTACAATTGCGTTCTCTCTAATGGTAACAGGGTCGATAATCATGCCGTTTTCAGCGCGTTTTACCTTACGGACCTCAGCAGCTTGACGCTCAATAGTCATATTTTTGTGAAGAACACCAATACCGCCTTCTTGAGCGATGGCGATAGCCATAGCAGCTTCTGTAACAGTGTCCATACCAGCTGTTACAATAGGTATGTTAATCTGAATGTTACGAGAAAAGTTTGTGCTTAAATTGGTATCTCTTGGAATGATATTGCTGTATGCAGGAACTAACAAAACGTCATCGTAAGTGAGACCGCCTTCGATAAATTTTACTGAATCTGACATAATAATTATTTTTTGAAAATTATAGACTATATAAATTGGGCAAAGATAAGAAAAAACTTTGGAGTTTTGACTTTGACTGTGGAAGTTTTTTTTAAAACTATTTAGAATAGTTCGGATAATTGAAATAAATTTATTAAATTTGCCAAACCTCGTTATAAAATAAATCCAACTACAGACATGAGAAAACGGGTTCTGCTCGTTGATGTAGGGTAATTAAATGAATAGGGCCCTTAAAAAATTGGTAACATGAAATACAGAATGCTAATATTAATAATTGGGCTGATGATGTTCTCTTGTAACAGAACGTCGCAAAAGGATGACTTAGATTTGCAGCAGCCAGGAGAATTAGTAGTTAAAATAGGGGAATATACAATCTCTTCATCGAATACTATAAGTATTAGAGCTAATGTGACATGTAAGGAAGATCGTGATTTAATGGTTGGATTTATATGGAGCAACAATGAGAATCCTTCTTTTTTTGATGACGATAAGGGATATTGGGGTACACAAGAGTATGGCAGCAACATAGATTACGAATATCAATTGAAGTTGAATCCTCAAAAGACATACTATGTTGTGGCATACGCCTATGAAGTAAGAGATGAGATCGACTCGGTGTATTATAGTAAACAATTGACTTTCAATTTATCGGAATTTATTGAACCTGATAACTTATTTGTATCTGACGTGGAGGTTACATCGGCTAGATTTAGTGCTTCAATTAACGTGGAAGAAAGCACAGATGTTATTGATCGTGGATTCTGTTGGAGTACACAAGGGTATCCTACGATAGAAGATAATCATATTACAGCTGGCAATGGCACAGGTAATTTTACCTCAGTGATTGAAGAATTGGAAGATTATACCGGATATTATGTCAGAGCGTACGCTGTAAATAGTGATATGGTTGTAGGATATAGTTCGCCTAGATGGTTCAAAACGATGCATGAATTTAATATTGATGGTTATAGAAATGGTTATGCCTACATAGATTTAGGTCTTCCTAGCGGAATGAAGTGGGCTATCCATAACGTCGGAGCTGATGCACCTGAAGAATATGGAAGTTATTTTGAATGGGGACAAACCGTTCCCAATGCGGAATGTACAACTATGGATGTTGAAATGACTGACTTCTCAGGTGATGAACGATACGATGCAGCTCGTGCTAATTGGGGTGATATGTGGAGAATGCCAACAAAAGAAGAATGTAAAGAATTGACTAATAATTGTACATGGGAATTTATAACATATAAAAATGTCTTGGGTATCGTGGTGATTGGCCCTAATGAGAATGCAATATTTCTCCCTGCGTCTTCTCAAGGTTATAATATTCAAGCTGGTTCTTATTGGGGTTCTACTCCTTATGAGAGCTCTTCTCCATCGCATCAAAACAAGTACGCGAATGCGTTGAGCTTTGAATATACAATTTATCATGGTGAATATCACTCTTCTTTCTCGACAGGAATGACATACAGAACCGCTAACAAAACCGTAAGAGCTGTTCTGGAATAAATAAATTCTTCCCCTGCTAATGATGATGTTTATTCTATGCAAACATCGTCAGTTCCTAACCATGATAACTTCATCAGGATTATTTATGACATCTTTTTGTTGATTTGCAAAATAAAAAAGAACGTAGCTCTACGTTCTTTTTTATGTCACTGAGACATTGAGTCCGAGTCTCCTTCAATTAATCACTTACTCAGCGCTGCAATCTGTTGCTCTAAGACTTTAATCTTTGCCTCGGAATCGGATTTCTTCTTTCTTTCCTTATCGACGACAGCAGCTGGAGCGCCGTTAACAAACTTCTCGTTAGAAAGTTTTGCCTCGACAGATTTCAAGAATCCTTGTGCATATTTCAACTCTTCTTCCAACTTCTTAAGCTCGGCTTCAGTGTCGATATTATCTGTCACAGGAATGAAAAACTCTACAGCCTTCACTAAGAATCCAAATGCGTCTTGTGGGTTTTCTGTCACGTAATTCACTGAACTTACATTACATAACTTCATGATGACAGAGTCGAATTCCTTATTGACATTTCCATCCTTATCAACGACGATAAGCTCTATCGCTTCTTTCATTGAGATATTCTTCTCGGCTCTGATCTTACGTATGTTGTTGATGACGTCTTGTGTAAATATAAATTGATTTAAAATCTCGTTATCAACGTCTTGTTGTTTTGGTTGCTGAGCAATGATGATGTCGTCGCCGTCCTGACGTTCTTGCAAGAGATGCCAGATGTCCTCTGTGATGAAAGGCATGAATGGGTGTAATATCTTCATCAAATTCTCGAAGAATGAAACTGTCGCGTTATATGTCACAGCGTCGATAGGCTGATTCATAGGAGCTTTCACCATTTCTAAATACCAAGAGCAGAAGTCGTCCCACACTAATTTATATATTCCCATCAAAGCATCGGAGAGACGATATTTGTCTAAGTTGTCGTTTGTTTCTTGAAGAACTTGATAGAATCTCTGTTCAAACCATTTCACTGCCATCTTAGCTGTATCAGGTTGAGCTATGTTTGCGTCAACGTTCCAGCCTTTCACGAGACGGAGGGCGTTCCACATCTTGTTGCAGAAGTTACGTCCTTGTTCGCAGAGAGCTTCGTCGAAAGGAAGGTCGTTGCCAGCAGGAGCTGTGAGCATCATACCTACTCTCACGCCGTCGGCACCGTATTTCTCTATCAACTCGATAGGATCTGGTGAGTTGCCGAGCGACTTACTCATCTTACGACCTAACTTGTCGCGGACGATACCTGTGAAATATACTTTCTTGAAAGGAACTTCTTTCTGATATTCTTCGCCAGCCATAATCATACGGGCGACCCAGAAGAAGATGATGTCTGGACCCGTGATGAGGTCGTTGGTTGGATAATAATATTTGAACTCTTCGTTATCAGGATTCAATATTCCGTCGAACAATGAGAGAGGCCAGAGCCATGATGAGAACCATGTGTCTAAGCAGTCAGGACCTTGTTTCAAGTCTTCCATTGTGATGTTGTCGCCCGCTTTTTCTTTAGCGAGACGTAAAGCTTCTTCTGGAGTCTCTGCCACCACGTAGCCGCCTTCTGGGAGGAAGTAAGCCGGTATTCTGTGACCCCACCAAAGCTGACGGCTGATACACCAGTCTTTGATGTTTTCCAACCAGTGACGATAGAGGTTCACATATTTTGAAGGATAGAACTGAATTTCACCGTCGAGGACAGGTTTGAGGGCTATCTCAGCGAGATGTTCCATCTTGAGGAACCATTGCATAGAGAGTTTTGGCTCTATGGCGACGTGAGTACGTTCCGAATATCCTACCTTATTATTATAGTCTTCAACTTTTTCCAAGAGACCGGCAGCGTCTAAGTCTTTCACTATCTGCTTACGTACAGCGTCGCGGTCCATGCCTACGTACATTCCGGCAGCCTCGCTGACAGTAGCGTCGTCGTTGAAGATGTTGATGCTTTGGAGATTATATTTCTCGCCGAGCATATAGTCGTTCACGTCGTGAGCCGGAGTTACTTTAAGGCAACCTGTACCGAATTCAATATCGACGTATTCGTCTTCGATGACAGGGATGGCGCGACCAACGAGAGGCACTATGACTTTCTTGCCTTTAAGATGTTCGTTTTTAGGGTCGTTAGGATTGATACACATAGCGGTGTCGCCCATGATAGTCTCAGGACGTGTTGTCGCCACTATAGCGTAGCCGTCTTCGCCTTCTATTTTATAACGTAAGTAGAAAAGTTTGCTATGTTCTTCTTTGTAGATCACTTCTTCGTCGCTGAGTGCGGTGAGAGCTTTAGGATCCCAGTTGACCATGCGGACGCCGCGGTAGATGAGACCTTTCTTATATAAGTCGCAGAACACGTGGATGACGCTTTTGCTACGAGTCTCGTCTAAGGTGAAGGAGGTGCGTTCCCAGTCGCAGGAAGCGCCGAGGCGACGCAGCTGTTTCAAGATGATACCGCCATGTTCGTGTGTCCAGTCCCAAGCGTGTTTGAGAAATTCTTCGCGGGTGAGGTCTGTTTTCTTGATGCCTTGTTCGGCGAGTTTTGCCACCACCTTAGCTTCGGTAGCTATAGAGGCGTGATCGGTACCTGGAACCCAGCAGGCATTCTTGCCTTGCATACGAGCGCGACGGATGAGGACGTCTTGTATAGTGTTATTCATCATGTGACCCATGTGAAGCACGCCTGTCACGTTCGGCGGAGGTATCACTATCGTATAAGGTTCACGTTCGTCAGGTGTAGAATGAAAATAATTCTTGTCTAACCAATGCTGATACCATTTGCTTTCGGTATCCTGAGGATTGTATTTACTGCTGATTTCCATTTGTCTAAAAATATTTAAGGTGCAAAGATAAGAAAAGGCAAAAGACAAAAGACAAAAGACAAAAGATTTTTTTGTTGAGGATTTATCTTTTATTAAAAATGAAATATTAACTTTGTACTACCGAAAACCTGATAGAGATAATTTGTGAGACAGAAAACATCGATCCAATTGATTAATAGTCTCTGTATTTATGTGTTTTGGGAATTTTAAATGAATTGAAATAAATCAAGATTATGTTGGTGTTACAAATCCATACGGTTTCTTAACTAATTTAAGAAATGCTTTAGAAATTCCAAATCTCGAAGGATCCAGTAAATTTAAAAATATCATTCTCTTAATTTAACTTTATCGTTATAAAATTCCTTTTTGATATTACAGAAATTTTATTATCTTTGCCCTGCTTTTTAAAGACGCAAAGTCTGAGAGACGCAGAGACACAAAGTTATGATAACAAAAGCTTTGCGACACTGCAACTTTGCGACTTTGAATCTCTATTGAAAACGAACTAAATTTATTGTATAATTAAAAATTGAAAAACATTATGTTAAAAGGACATCCAAAAGGTCTGTTAGCCGCTGCTCTCAGCAACATGGGAGAAAGATTCGGTTACTACATCATGAACGCGGTTCTCGTGTTGTTCCTCTGTTCAAAATTCGGTTTAAATGAGGCAACAAGCGGAAGTATCTATTCAGTATTCTATGCAGGTATCTACCTCCTCAGTTTGGTTGGTGGTATCATTGCAGACCGCACACAAAACTACAAAGGTACTATCCAGAAAGGTTTGATGACAATGGCAGCAGGTTACATCCTTCTCGCTATTCCTATCACAGCAACAAGCACAAATCAAACATGGTTATTACCATTGACATGTGTAGCTTTATTCATGATTGCTTTCGGTAATGGTTTATTCAAAGGTAACTTACAAGCTATCGTTGGTCAGATGTACGACAACTTCGAGGCTGAAGAAGCAAAGAAAGGTGAAGAAGCATTAAGAATAGCTAAGAGCAAACGTGACTCTGGTTTCCAGATTTTCTACGTGTTCATCAACGTTGGTGGTTTGATCGCTCCTTTCGTAGCTCCATTACTCCGTGAATGGTGGTTAGAAACAAACGGCATGGTTTATAACGCAGCTCTTCCAGCTCTCTGCCACGAATTTATCAACA
>SUWU01000016.1 GCA_015061295.1 Lentimicrobiaceae bacterium | reverse complement strand
CAGATTAGTATCTGCATATAAAGACAATGTCGCTTTCATCTTAGGACCTAAGGTAGAACAATTCGCACCTAAGACACAGCATCAGGCTGATTTCTTCCAGATACAAGACATCGACACTGTCATCTCACTGAAAGCCGAGACACACAATTTCCCTACTACCGTAGAGCCTTTCAACGGTGCTGCTACTGGTGGCGGCGGTGAAATCAGAGACCGTCTTGCTGGTGGTAAAGGCAGTATCCCTTTGGCTGGTACCGCTGTCTATATGACATCATATCCTCGCACCGAAGGCACTCGCGAATGGGAACAAGGCTTCGAGGAACGTAAGTGGTTATATCAAGATCCAGCCGACATCCTCATCAAAGCTTCTAACGGAGCTTCCGACTTCGGAAACAAATTCGGACAACCTTTAATTAATGGCAGCCTCCTCACTTTTGAACATCAAGAAGAAGGCAAAGAATTTGGATACGACAAGGTCATTATGCTCGCTGGCGGCATCGGCTTTGCAAGAAAAGACGACAGTCTCAAAGAAGACCCAGAGCCAGGAGATCTCATCATAGTATTAGGTGGCGACAACTACCGCATCGGCATGGGCGGCGGCGCAGTATCGAGTGTAGATACAGGACAATACAGCAATGCCATAGAACTTAACGCCGTTCAACGCGCCAACCCTGAGATGCAGAAACGCGTCGCTAACGTGGTGCGCGCCATGACAGAATGCGGCAACAACCCGATACGCTCTATCCACGACCACGGAGCTGGCGGTCACCTCAACTGTCTCTCAGAACTCATCGACAAGAGCGGAGGTAAAATCAATATAGATAAACTCCCTGTCGGCGACCCTACATTATCCGACAAAGAGATAATAGGCAACGAGTCACAAGAGAGAATGGGACTCTTAGTCAACAAAGAAAATACTGAGATAATCAGACAGACAGCTCTCAGAGAACGCGCCCCTTACTTCTTAGTAGGTGAAGCTACTAACGACGAGCGTCTGCGTTTCATCAGAGAAGAAGGCGGCAACGCCATCGACCTCACCTTGTCGGACTTCTTCGGAAGCACACCAAAAACCATAATGCACGACACCGACAAACCTTATCACTTCAATGATATTAAATACAAGAACGAAGAGTTCAACAAATATTTAGAGCAAGTACTTCAACTTGAAGCCGTAGCTTGTAAAGACTGGTTGACAAATAAAGTTGACAGATCTGTGACAGGACGTGTAGCTCTACAACAATGTGCAGGAGCAATACAACTCCCATTAAACAACTTAGGCATCAGCGCCTTGGATTATCAAGGTAAGAGAGGTATAGGAACAGCATTAGGACACTCCCCTGTGGCAGCACTCGCCGACCCAGCAAAAGGATCTCGCTTAGCAGTAGCAGAATCGTTAACCAACGTCATCTGGGCTCCTATAGAAGAGAACCTCAAAGGCGTTTCATTGAGCGCCAACTGGATGTGGCCAGCCAAAAACGAAGGAGAAAACACCCGTCTCTACAAAGCCGTCAAAGCTCTCAGCGACTTCTGCATCGAGTTAGGTATCAACGTGCCAACAGGTAAAGACTCCTTGTCGATGACTCAGAAATATCCTAACGGACAAAAAGTAATGTCGCCTGGAACAGTCATAGTAACAGCAGTAGGCGAAGTATCTGACATCCGCAAGACGATAAAACCTGTCGTAAGACAAGACAATGAAACCGAGTTGTTGTACATCGACTTCTCAAAAGGCAACTTCCAATTAGGAGGCAGCAGTTTTGCACAAGTGATAGACAGAATAGGCAACGACACTCCTGACGTAAAAGACACAGCATATTTCAAAAATTGCTTTAACACAATTCAGAAGCTCATCGAAGAGGGTCTCATCGTGGCAGGTCATGACGTATCGGCAGGCGGTTTGATTACAACATTATTAGAGATGACATTCGCCAACTGCGAAGGCGGATTAAACATCGACCTCTCTTCTTTCAACAATAACGATATTATTTCGGTAGCTTTCAGCGAACAACCAGCTGTCGTTATTCAAGTCAAAGGCAATAAAGCAAAAGAAATACTTTCAAGCAACAACATTGACTTCGTTGTTATAGGTAAGCCTCAAGGCAAACGTGAGATCACATTGAAGAAAGACAGCGAGACATACAATCTAAATATTGACACATTACGCGATGTTTGGTACAAGAGTTCATATCTCTTAGATAGAAAACAAAGCGGAGCTACTAAAGCCAAAGAACGTTTTGAAAATTATAAGAGACAAGACTTACGTTACGATTTCAGTAACAAGTTCACCGGCAAGGCTGCAGACCTCGGTATCGGCATGCACCGCAGAGAGCCTTCTGGCATCAAGGCAGCCATCATCAGAGAGAAAGGCGTGAACGGCGACCGTGAGATGGCTTATGCCTTATACCTCGCAGGCTTCGATGTGAAAGACGTTCACACCACCGACTTGATAAACGGAAGAGAAGACCTCAGCGATGTCAACATGATTGTCTTCGTCGGCGGATTCTCCAACTCTGACGTATTAGGTTCTGCCAAAGGCTGGGCAGGAGCATTGTTATATAATGAGAAGGCACGTACTGCTATCGAGAACTTCTACGCAAGAAAAGACACTCTCAGCCTCGGCGTATGTAACGGCTGCCAGCTGATGACAGCATTAAAACTCGTCTATCCAGATCATGAAGAGCATCCAGTGATGTTGCACAACGACTCACATAAATTTGAGTCTAACTTCGTCAATGTAGATATCAATCATAGCAACAGCATCATGTTATCGTCATTAGAAGGATGTCGTCTTGGTGTCTGGATCGCTCACGGCGAAGGCAAGTTCAACTTCCCATATTTCAAAGACAAATACAACATTGCGATGAGTTATAGCTTCGACGAATATCCTGGCAATCCTAACGGTAGCGACTGGAGTGTAGCTGCTATCTGTTCTAACGATGGACGTCACCTCGCCATGATGCCTCACATAGAGAGAGCCTTCTTGCCATGGCAGTGGCCATACTATCCAGAAGGTAGAAATATGGATGAAGTAGCGCCTTGGATAGAAGCTTTTAGAAACGCATTTAATTGGATTAAAAACAACAAGTGATGAATAAATCTGTAAAATTAGGCATACAGGGAAGACCTGATGTTCCGCCAAGACTATTCGATCTCATTCCGCGTTATGTAGAAAAGTATGGATATAAAGACTGTCTTTTCGCAGGAAAAGTCGATCGTAAGTGGGTAAAATATAATGGACAGAAGTTCTATGAGATGACTAACGCTATCAGTCATGGACTTTTAAAGATTGGCGTAAAGAGAGGCGACCGCATTGCCTTGATCGCTACCAACTGTCCTGAATGGAATATGATAGACATGGCCATCCAACAAGTTGGTGCTATTTGTATCCCTATCTATCCTACCATCAGCCACGCCGATTACGAATACATCTTCAACCACTCCGAGGCGAGCCTGATTTTCGTCATAAACAAACACCTATATAATAAGGTGTCTGACATCATCACAGCTACACCTTCTATCAAGGACACATATCTCATCAGAGCCGCTGAAGGTTTAAAATCGTTACAAGACCTTATAAATCTCGGTGAAGAGAATAAAGACGAAGAGACATTAGAGGCAAGAAAAGCTGAGGTTAAGAATGAAGACATAGCAACAATCATCTATACCTCTGGCACGATGGGAAATCCTAAAGGCGTGATGCTTACTCATCGTAACATCCTGTCTGTGGTAGAATATCTTTGCCCTCTCTACCCTATCAATGAGACACACGACACCATCAGTTATCTACCACTCTCACACATCTACGAAAGAGCCGTCCAATATTGTCATATATACTTAGGTTGTAGCACATACTATGTGGAAAATCTCGGTGCTATCATCGACACTATGGCTGAGATTAAACCTCATCATTTCTCATCGGTGCCACGTCTCATAGAAAAAGTATATCATACCATAGTAAGAAAAGGACAGAAACTTACAGGTATCAAGAAAGGCATCTTCTTCTGGGCATTACGACTCGCTGAGCGTTATGATGAGACCAAGAGACATAACGGATGGTTCTATCGTCAGAAGCTGAAGATAGCCGACAAACTCGTATATTCAAAATGGAGAGAGGTCTTCGGCGGAAACCTCAAACTCATCATCTCTGGAGGCGCTGCGATACAGCCACGTCTCACAAAGATCTTCACAGCTATTGGAATACAACTTTCCGAAGGTTATGGATTGACAGAGACATCTCCTGTCATAGCATCAAATAGTTTGACATTAGGCAAGTTAAAATCAGGCACAGTCGGTGTCGTAATGGACAACCAAGAAGTAATGATTGCTGAAAGTGGCGAGATCTTAGTCAAAGGACCTAACGTGATGCTCGGTTATTATAAAGACGAAGAGAAGACAAGAGAAGCCATCGATGAAAACGGATACTTCCACACAGGCGATAAAGGCTGCTTCGATGAAGACGGTCTTCTTAAAATCACAGGTCGTATCAAAGAGATATTCAAGACATCAATGGGTAAATATGTCAGCCCTGTTCTTATCGAGAATAAGATTAAAGAGTCACCATTCATAGGCGAGATGCTCGTTATAGGTGAAGGACAGAAGTTCGCAGCAGCTCTCATATATCCTAACTTCGAACATCTGAAGTCGTGGTGCAACATCAAGGGAATACCTTACACCACAGATGAAGAGATGATCCAGAGCAAGGAAGTGCTAATGCGTTATCGTAAAGAAATCGACAAATATAACGAGACCTTAGGCGATTACGAACAAGTGAAGAAGTTTGAATTGATTGCTAAAGAATGGACTATAGAATCAGGCGAGATGACAGCAAGTCTGAAACCACGCCGTAGCAAAATCATGAAAAACTACGCCGACCTTGTAGATAAGATTTATAGTGAATAGTGAATAGTGAATAGTTAATGTTAAAAGTTAACTAATTTATACAGCATCTCACGATATAGTTCCTTTTGGGAGATATCTGAGGTGCTGTTGTAGCCTTTAGACTTCATGTCAAATTCGCGAAGCACAGCTATGCTATTCATACAATCTACCCAAGAATAATTTCGAGCTGCTTCTAAATAATCATTAACAAAAAAAGGATTGACACCGAGTACTGTTGCCAGGGTATTCTTGCTTTTATCCTTTGAGAAATGCAACTTCAGCAATTTAGTGTAATATCCATAAAGCACCACTATTGTCATGAAGATAGGATTATCGTTAGGATTATCTCCAAAATAATTTATTATCTGAGTTGCCTTGACGAGGTTTTTTGAACCTATGGCTTTCTGCAGTTCAAAGACATTAAAGTCTTTTGATATTCCTATATTATATTCCACATCAACATCATCGATACGTTTTGTTGCTGGCACCGCTACCATCAATTTCTCGAGTTCATTTCTAACCTTATGAAGATCATTACCGAGGAAATCGGCGAGCATCTGAGCAGCTTTGGGAGTGATAGAATATTTCTTAGTCTCAAGATATTTTACTATCCAATTAGGGATGTTATCATCATACAATTTCTTCGACTCAAACAAGACACCTTTTTTATCGACATATTTCGCCAAAGCGCGACGTTTATCCAGCTTCTTATACTTGTAATTAATAATAAGAATCGTTGTGGAAGGAAGTTTATCTAAATAATCGGCGAGACTTTCTATATCTTTAACATTTTGAGCCTCTTTCACGATGACCACAAGATATTCACCCATCATTGGGAAGGCGCGAGCTTGCGTTATTATATCCTTAACACCATCCACATCACTACCATAGATAACAACTTGATTAAAAGAACGTTCTGCCTCGTCGAGGATAGTATTCTCAAGCTCATCACTTATGGAGTCGATGAAGAAAGACTCTTCACCCATCAAGAAATATATAGGATAATAGATTCTCTTTTTAATGTCTGATAAAATCTGTTCGTAAGTCATCGTCTTTTTTTTGCAAACTTACGCAAAAAAATGTGTAAGTTTGCAAAAAAATCATTAACATGTCGATATTATTTGAAACACTAGTTTTTGGGCCTATAAGAAGTCGCAGATTAGGCAAGTCGTTGGGAATAAATTTAATGCCTGAGATTGGTAAAATATGTTCTTTTAATTGCATCTATTGTGAATGCGGTTGGAATCCAGAGAAGAGACTAATCAGCAATTTACCCAAAAAGGAAGTCTTCGAGACTGTTTTAGAAGACAAACTTAAAGAGATTGCAGGAAGCGCCAACGAACCTGACAGCATCACTTTCTCTGGCAATGGTGAACCCACGTTACATCCAGACTTTGCTGAGATAGTTGACATTACGATACGACTTCGAGACAAGTACGTCCCTAAAGCCAAGATAAGCGTTTTAACCAACGGCACCATGCTTCACAAAAAAGACATATTCGATGCTATCTCAAAGATAGACAACAACATCATAAAGTTAGACGGAGGCACCTACGAGACAATACGAAATATCGACAAGCCCAATGTTGATTTCGACTTAGATAAATATATCAGCATCCTTCAGAAGTTTAACAGCGACCTCGTTATTCAGACATGTTTCTTAAGAGGAGAACACAATGGCGTTGTCATCGACAACACCACAGAGAAGGAAGTGTCACTATGGGTTGAGCATATCAAGAAGATAAAACCAAAGAAGACTATGATATATGCTATTGAGAGAGACACACCAGAGAAAAATCTCAGTAAGATAAGCAAGAGAGAGTTAGAAGACATCGCCGACAGAGTACGAGAATATGGTTTTGACGTAGAATGTTATGGAGAATAACGATGTTAGATTATCCTGTAAAAATATTGATGGCATTAGCCATGACATTTGACGAAGAAGGCGAGCCTTTTCACAGATGGCTTTTAGAAAACGGCTATCCAGAATTAGCAGCTTTAAGCGATGCCATCAAAGGAAGCGACAATGCAACAGAATGGCTCATGAAAAACAAATATTATCATTTGGTAGCCTTTGATGCAGCCATCGACAACAAAGCAGAAGCTCGTAAGTGGTTAGAGCGATACAACTATCCGATTCTCATACTCTTAGCAGATGCCATCAACCATAAGGAAAGCTCAATAAAATATCTAATCGACAATAAGTTAGACATCTATGTAGTATTATCACAAAAGATAAGAAAAGCCTTGACAAAAGACAGCTTCAACCCTTATAAAATTAATTTCTAAAAAAAAAGAAAAATAATTGCTCCTATTGAAAAAAATAGTAAATTTGCCCATCGAAAAATAAATCATCAAACTATGAATAAAAAGTTAACAATCATCAACATTGCTTTAGTGCTTCTTGCAATATTTTTGGCATACATGGTTTACGACAGCATCAGACAACCTGTCGTTTTTGAAAACTCAAAAAGAGATCGCGAAGAAAAAGTGGTTCAAAACCTCAAAGACATCAGAAGTTCACAAGTTTTATTCAAACAGACATACAACAGATACACAGCAAACTTCGACTCTTTGATAGAATATATCTGCACAGGAGAGTTGCCTATAGTAAATATCATCCCAGACCCTAACGACACCACTTATACAAAGACTATCAA
Source organism: Lentimicrobiaceae bacterium (assembly GCA_015061295.1). GTDB lineage: Bacteria > Bacteroidota > Bacteroidia > Bacteroidales > F082 > Limimorpha. The sequence goes on along the minus strand of SUWU01000016.1, from coordinate 46,495 downwards.
CGACACTGTTGGTTTCGTTAAAGTACAGGATTCATTATTCAAGGATAGAAATAATTTCAACGTAGAGACTTTGCGTTATATCCCATTCTCCGATAACGTTGAATTTGAAATAGAAGCAGGTTTCATCACACGTGGTGGTATGCAGGTCCCTGTCTTTGAAGCAAAAGCTCCATACGAGACATATCTCAAAGGCTTAGACGAACAAAGAATTAGAAACCAAGCTGCATTACAAGAAGACCTCGACAAATATGCTGGCATGAAGGTCGGTTCGATGACAGAACCTTCAATAGATGGCAACTGGGAAAATCTTTAATGATCTGATATGACTTCATATCTCAGACCATATATTCAGGAGTCAGCTCGTATTGACGAAAAATCTATAGACAAATATGTTTTGACCATTCAATATTCATTGAATGGTCTTTCTTTTACCATCTTTGATGAAACAGAACGCAAACATCTTTGTCTGAAACATTATACAATAACCGATAAAGATATTCCTTTTTCTTCGCTTCTCACAGAGATTCAGGAGAGAGAGTTGTGGCAGATAGATGACTTTAACAAAGTTAAACTGATAATAGACGACACTCACAACACTCTGATACCTAAAGATTTTTACAGCGAAGAATCAGCGTGTAAATATTTAGAAACGCTACAGATACCATCAAATAATATTGCTACAGACTACATTGGAAGCATCTGCAATATCTACTCTGTTGACGACGATGTAGCGGAGGTATGCAAGAGCCATAGAGGAAATATTGTTATACGACACGCTTCGACAATCTTCATTAACAAGCTCATCAATGAGTTTTCCGAGCGTCAGGCAGAGACAAGAGCTTTTGTCAATGTTAAAAACAATTATTTTGAATTGGCAATTCTTGACAACGACAAGCTCATATTTCACAACTATTTCAATTTCAATACTAAAGAAGATTTCCTTTACTTCATACTATTCACATTTGAGCAACTTAAGATAGACAATGAGAGCATTCCATTATATTTCATAGGATTTATTGAGAACAACTCTTCTATTATCAATCTATGTTCTAGATACATCAGAAATATACGTTTCATCAACAGAGACAACAACCTAAAGATAGCTTTCGAGTTAAATTCGATACCTTACTATTACCATTACACCTTATATAATTCAGTATCATGCGAATAATAAGAGGAAGATTTCAGAGAAGACAGATCACTGCACCAAGCAACTTACCTGTTCGTCCCACTACCGACATGGCAAAAGAGAGTCTCTTTAACATTTTAGAAAATCATATTGATTTTGAAGATATTATAGCATTAGACCTCTTTGCTGGAACAGGCAACATATCATATGAGTTAGTCTCAAGAGGTTGTCCTCGTGTAACAGCCGTCGATGAGAATAATAGTTGCATCAAATTTATACGAGACACTGCCACAAAGCTTAACATGGAAGAATTATTAGCAATACGTTCCGATGTGTTTCGTTTTATCCCAATGCACAAGGTAAAATATGACCTCATTTTTGCAGACCCTCCATACGATAGTCAACATTACGACTTACTCGTAAGTCTTATCTTTGAGCACAACTTACTCAAAGAAGACGGAATGTTTGTCGTTGAACACAATAAATTTATCGATTTCACAAATCATCCACGTTTTGTTGAACAACGCAGATATGGCAAAGTAAACTTCACTTTCTTTAAATAATATCATCATGAAAAAATTATTATCGTTATTAATATTAGCAGTATCGGCACACTGTTTAGCTCAAGATTTTAATTCACAATATTTTGATGGAGCCAACTGTACAAGTATCATGGTTGGTAAAGACGCATCAGCCGATGGTTCTGTCATGACATCACACACCTGCGACAGTTGGTATCGCACATGGGCACGTTGGGAGAAAGCACAGGAACATGACAAAGATGCCACACAGAAAATATACAGAGGCAGCATGGGGACACGCAATCCATACGACAGCAAAGGCTTAGAATTGGCAGGCGAGATTCCTCAAGCTCCATATACATTCGCATATCTCAACACAGCATATCCTTGCTTGAACGAGAAGCAATTAGCCATTGGAGAGACTACATTCTCTGGTCCCGACACCCTCGTCAATCCAGAAGGTCTATTTATGATTGAAGAATTGGAACGCGTTGTACTTCAACGTTGTGACAACGCAAGAGATGCCATCAAACTCATCGATGAACTAACAAAAAAATATGGTTATGGTGATGGCGGTGAATGTATCACGATAGCAGACCCTAACGAGGTGTGGTGCTTAGAAATCATGGGGGAAGGCAAGAAGAAAAAAGGAGCAATATGGGCAGCTCAGAGAGTCCCTGATGGTGAAGTAAGTGTTTCTGCTAACATCCCAAGAATCAAATATCTAAACAGAAACGACCCTGATAATTTCATGTGCTCCGACAATATTGAAAAAGTAGCAAAGAAACACGGATTATGGGACGGCGAGAGCGAGTTTATTTGGTATAAAGTCTTTGGCAACGACTATTCCAATGGCAAAAACTTCCGCGAGCGCGAATGGTTTATACTCAACAGCTTAGCTCCTTCATTAGAACTCAGCATGGACGATGAAGACCTTCCTTTCTCAGTGAAACCTGATGAAAAGGTTGATGTAAGAAAAGTTATGGAACTACTGAGAAGCACCTACGAAGGAACAGAGTTGGATATGACTCGTAACTTGAAGATTGTGAATAGAAAAGGTGATACCATTGTAAGTCCTAACGCCAACCCATGGATGGGAAGTTTAGATGTAGATACATATAACATGTTGGCTCCTAATAGCGTTGAATTTCAACGTACTGTCTCAGTCTCGTGGTGTTCTTATTCATTCGTAGCACAGTTGAGAAATTGGATGCCAAATGAGATAGGCGGCATTTTATGGTACAGTGTTGAAAACCCAGGACAAAGTCCAAGAATACCAATATTCACAGGCTCTACAGAATTGCCAAGCTGCTTCAATGAATGCGGACATGGCAACTATAACGAAGAAACAATTTTATGGCGTTACAGAAAAGCAAATAAGTTGGCTCAGATACAATGGGGCAGCACAAAGAAAACAATGATTGACAATGTATTAAGATACGAAGAGAAAGCCATGAAAGAGATTCCTGCTTTAGAGAAAGAAGTCATGACTTTGTTGGAAGAAGGCAAGAAAGAAGATGCACATAAGTTAATAAACAGATATACCGCCGACTTTGAAGCAGCCACTGCTCAGACTTGGAAAGAGATGGAACATCGTTTTTGGGAAAGATTCTGGGTTAACTTTTGATGATATATGTAACAAAAAAAAGAACGCTGTACAGCGTTCTTTTTTTTGTGGTACCAGCGGGATTCGAACCAGCGACACATGGATTTTCAGTCCATTGCTCTACCAACTGAGCTATGGTACCTCCGTTGTTTTGCGAGTGCAAAGATACAACTTTTTTCTATACTTTTACAAAAAAAAATATTTTTTTTCATAATAAGTTTTTTATCGCTCATTATCAGTATCTTTGCAAAAAAGTACTCATGAGTCATATCATAGCAATAGATATAGGAAACACAAGAGCTAAATACGCCATCTTCAAAAATGACGAGATAATAGAGACGGCTACTTTTAATCCATACAACAATGATTTAAAGGAAGTTGTAAAGAAATATCCAACAATTACGAGAGGCATCCTATCATCAGTAGGAGGTAAAATAGAAGAATGTCTCAAGCAGATGGAAGGCATAGAAGTCTTCATACTATCTGGATCAGCGCCATTGCCCTTCAAGATGGGATATAATGACAAAGAACAGATTGGCAGTGATAGATTAGTTGCGGTGGCAGCAGCTATGATGGAGAAGCCTAAACAAAATAGTTTAGTCATAGACATCGGCACATGTATCACATATGACATAATAACTTCAGACGACACACATTACGGTGGCCCTATTAGTCCTGGCATCAGATTAAGATTTAAATCAATGAACGACTATACCGACAAGTTACCACTCTGTTCGCCATCTAAAGAAGAAAACAAAATAATATGCAGCTCCACCGAAGAGTGCCTTCAATCGGGAGTATTAATGGCAATTTCATTTGAAATTGAGGGATTTATAAAGATGTATTCAAACATTTATAAAGATTTGAATGTATTTATTATAGGTGGAGACAATATTTTCTTTGAAAATCAGTTAAAAAATTGCATATTTGCAGACTCGAAATTTACATTTAAAGGATTAAAGTTTATTCTTGACTATCAATGAAATATCATAATACAAAAAAATTAATATTCGTCATATCCATAATCCTTATGGCGTTAAACGCATCTGCCCAATCAGATCTGAGTTCACCATATTCGAGATTTGGCATGGGAGATGTGTTCACGGGAAGTCCCAACACCATACTAAAAGGAATGGGAGGAATATCCAACGCCATCAGCGATCATAGCATATTAAATCCTAACAACCCCGCATCATACGGAGCCATCGATAGTTTATCATTCTTATTTGACGCAGGATTCTACATCAAGACAGCCACATTCTCAACATCTAATATGAGCGAGAAAGGCTCCAACGCATCATTCGACTATGCAAGTATCGGATTAAGTGCAACAAAATGGTGGAAGATGGGACTCGGCATCACACCGTATAGCAACAGAGAATACAACGACATCACCACACACAACGATCTCGGCAAATACAACATCGACTTCAAAGGAGAAGGAGGTCTAAGCAGAGTATTCTTCGCCAATGCCTTTAAGATCACAAAGAACCTATCCATTGGAGCCACAGCCTCATATATCTTTGGAACCTTATCCGACCTCACGTCGATATATTTCCCCGACTCGACATATTACATCAACGGCAAACGTTCTATCGACAACAGAATTAACGACTTCAAATTCGATTACGGCTTGCTATACACCATACCTATAAAAGACTCCAGACTCAATATAGGACTTACCTATTCACAGGGAAGCAACATCAACTCTAAGAGAGACATTTTCATCAGATCTATGTTCAAAGGTTACGACGACCTTGTAGAAAATCCTATTGACACATTAAAATTTAAGGAAAATGAAAATGTAGCCATCAAGATACCTCATGGTTTCGGTGCTGGTATCACATTTGAAAAAGGCAACAGATGGATGATAGGAGCCGACTTCAACTGGACAGGATGGAAAGGATTTGAACTAAACGGAGTCAACGACTCATTACAGAATTCATGGAACATAGCAGTGGGTGGAGAATACAAACCTAAAGCCACTTCAATATCGAAATATTATAAAAAAATAACATACCGAGCAGGTTTCCATTACGACCAAACCTACTACAATATAAACGGCACTTCCATCAACAAATTTGGTATAACTTTTGGATTAGGATTACCTGTCCCACGCTCCTTGACAAGTTTCAATATAGCATTAGAATTTGGCTCGATGGGGACAACAAGCAACAATCTCGTAAAAGAAAACTATTTCAACATATCAATAGGAATGTCGATATACGACAGATGGTTTGTAAAAAGAAAGTATAAATAATTCAAAAATAAAAAACATTAAAAATGAAAGTTAGAAGATTTTTATTATTAGGTTTTGCATTCTTCCTTATGTTAGGAAGCAAAGTATCTCAAGCGCAAAGCGAGTGTGAACTTAATTATTCGTTGTATCGTGAATATTTCAAACAATGGAAACAAGCGAAGTACAACCCAGAGAACCTCAACCCTCAGATGATAACATCATGGAGATATGTCTTCAACAACTGTCCTGACTTCAAACAAACAACATATGTCGAAGGTGTTTCTATCATCGCCAACGCATTTATCAGACACGAGAAAAATCCTAAGATAAGAGATAAATACATCGACACTCTTATCATGGTTTACGACAGAAGAGCTCAATATTTCGGAGCAAGCGGTATTGGTAATATCATGGGACGTAAAGGTGTCGACATCTTATCATGGGCTCCTCATCGTTACGAAGAAGCTTACAACGCTCTCAAACAAGCCATCGAACTCGACGGTAACAACACAGAATCAGGATTCATTCAATCATACTTCAACACCGTCATCAACATGGCTAAGAACGGTAAGATAGACGAGAGCGCCATCCTTGACGAATACAGCCGCCTTATGGAGATTGTAGATTTCAACGTCAACAAATATACTACAGAAGCTAACGAAAAAGAACTTGAAAAATTCAATGCAGCAAAGAACAACTTAGAAGTAGCTGTTCAGCCTTATGCCAACTGCGAAGACTTAGTTCGTATCTATCAAGTTAAATTCGATGCAAATCCTAATGATGTTGAATTGCTAAAGAAAATTGCCGCTACACTCGAAAAAAGAGGTTGCGATGACTCAGAACTCTACCTCAATGTAGCTGTCAAATTACATGAGATAGAACCATCACCAGAATCGGCATACTTAATCGGAAAGAAATATCTTGCAGAAGAGAACTATGCACAAGCCAAGTCATATCTTCTTGAAGCAACAAAGAGTGAAAACACCGACTGGGCACATCAATCATATATCTACCTTGCTCAGATTATGAATATGAACAAAAACTTTGAACAAGGTCGTGTTTATGCAAGAAAGGCTTACGAGTTAGACAAGACCGATGGCAAGCCATTCATCATCATAGGCAACTCTTATGCAGCAAGCGCTGGCGACTGTGGCAGTGGCGATTTCTATTCAAAAACAGCATTCTGGGCTGCCGTAGATCAATATGAGAAAGCAAAAGCTGTTGACCCTTCATTAGCAGCAGAAGCTAACAGACTCATAAACACTTATGAGCACTACTTCCCAACAGTAGAAAGCATTTTCTTCAACAACTACGCAGAAGGTCAGGAATTTACACTCGACAATTGCTGGATTAAAGAAACAACAAAAGTAAGAGCAGCTAAAACTGAATAAGACACTGACGCAAACTTAGGTATAAGTTTTGAAAAGATTTATAAAAATATTTATAGGAATCAACATCATAGCCAATATGGTTATGGTGTTGTTTTCTTGTGAAAACTCCTTAGATAAAGTTAAAGAATTTATAGACACCGACACCATCAACGGAGTGTTAGCATATGACATTATCATGACGAGAAGCGATTCTGGCTTCGTTCAAGCTAAACTCATTGCTCCAGTGTTGCATAACGTGGAAGGCGACAGCTCCACCCTCGAATTTCCTAATGGCTTCCTTGCCTATCTCTACGAGAGAGACACTATACCAACTTCAAAAATAAGAGCCGACTACGGAATACAATATAGCGAGCAAGAACTTGTATTTGCAAGAGACAGTGTTGTTGTAGAGAACCTCGACACCAAAGAAACATTATTCACAGAGACATTATTCTGGAATCAAAAGACAAAGAAGATATACACACGCAATTTCGTTAAGATAGTAAGTCCCGACAAAATAGTTTTTGGAGACAGCCTTAGTGCCAATGAAGGCTTCACACAAAGAGTGATACACGGCATGACGGCAACGCTTGAAATCGAAGACGATGAAAATGATTTTTGAAATCATATGAATGACATTTATATAGTAATATTATCTCTATTAGCCTCTGGCATGTTCTCAGGAATGGAAATAGCATTCATGAGTACTAATAGGTTACAGTTAGAATTAGACCTTAAGAAACGTAAATTCTCTGCCAAGATTATCAACAAATTTTTCAAAAATCAATCACAATTCATAGGATGTCTGCTATTATGCAACAACATAGCCAACGTTGTATATGGTATCGCCATTGCAAGAATATTAGAACCATTTGTAACGAGCATATTGCCAGAAGTCATCACCAACGATTTCACCGTCTTATTGTGTCAAACCATTTTATCGACCTTACTCGTACTCATAACAGGAGAGTTTCTGCCTAAGATAATATTCGGCATTAACCCGAATAAGACAATGAACATTTTTGCATTGCCTGCAATGATATTATTCATCATATTATATCCTATAATACTCATATACATAGGCATCTCCGAGTTGATTATAAAATATATTCTCCGAGTTGAAATCTCACATAGCGACTACAAGCTCAACACCGTCGATCTCAACGATTACATAAAAGAATATGCCAATCCTGACGACGACAACGAAGATATACAACAAGGCATAGAATTGTTTCAAAACGCTATCGAATTTCACACTGTAAAACTCAGAGAGTGCATGGTACCTCGACCAGAAATACAGGCAATAGATATAAAAGACGGCATTGACGAGGCAAGGAGACTCTTCGAAGAAACGAAACACTCCAAACTACTTGTTTATGACAATAATATCGACAACATCATAGGATACATCCATATCAACGATATACTTACGAAAATCAGCGACATAAAACATAAGATACGTCCGATAGAGTTCTTCCCTGAGACATATTCGGCTCAGGAACTGTTAAAACATCTGTCGAAGAAAAAACAAAGTATTGCTGTTGTCGTGGATGAATTTGGAGGGACATCAGGAATCATCAGTATTGAAGATTTGATAGAGGAGATTTTTGGCGAGATAGAAGACGAATACGATGTAGAAGACAGCGTAGAAGAGACCATCAACGAAGACGATTACATCTTTTCTGCACGACTTGAAATAGACTATCTCAACAAAAATTACAAGTTTAATTTTCCAGAATCAGACGACTACGAGACGTTAGCTGGATATATAATTCATTATCACGAAAGTATTCCTCAGATTAATGAAGAGATAGTCATTGGTAATTATATATTTAAGATCATAAAAGCCACCGATACCAAGTTGGAAGAAGTTGAAATCAAAAATAATCAATGAGTTATATGATAAAAGAAAATTTTATCAAAAATGTAGATTATATCGAATGGTTTTGTAAATTTGCAAACTTAAATAAAATTAGATTAATAATAAAATAATAGCATAAATTATGGCAGCAATTGGAAACATTAGAAAGCATTATGGATTGTTAGTAGCTATCGTTGGTATTGCACTCTTGGCATTCGTTTTAGGCGACCTTTTAAATAGCACTACAAGAAGAGGAACCGCAACAGAAGTAGCTGTTGTTAATGGTGAAAAGATCACATATCAAGATTATAGCAATTTAGTCAACGTCAACCTTGAAAATGCAAAGATGCAAACAGGTGGCACTTTAAGCGCTAACGACAACTACGCAGTTCACGCCAACACATTAGAACAGATGATCAGAGACATCATCATGAAAGAAGAATACAAAGACCTTGGTCTCGTCGTCTCAGCAGAAGAATTGCGTGATCAATTTTTAGGCGAAAAACCAAATCAATATGTTCTTCAAAGTTTTAGCGACGCTAACGGAAACCTCAACAGAGAACTTATCACTACTTATATCAGAGACTTCCAAACTCTCAACCCTGAGATGCAAGCAGCATGGCTCAACTTTGAACGCGCTATAAAAGAAGACAGATTAAACACAAAATATGAGAACCTCCTCAGAAAAGGATTCTACCTCCCTAACAAATTAGCAGCTCGTTATTATTCAGATAAAAACGATAAGACTTCAGCAGAAGTTTATGCTATCCGTTACAACACAATAGCAGACTCAACTGTTGTTATCACCGACGCCGACAATAAAGCATACTACGAAGCTAACAAACAAAAATATCAAACAGATGAGACACGTAGCATCGACTACGTAATCTTCGACGTTAAGCCTTCACAAGCCGACATCGAATTTTCAAAGAAATACGTCAGCGAACTCATTGAAGACTTCAAGACAACACATAACGACATCAACTTCGTCAAAGCCAACTCTGATCTTGCATACGATAGTACATGGAAGACAAGAAAAGATGTCCCAGTAGAACTTGAAAAAGTTATCTTCGACGACAACAATGGAATAGGCTTCGTATATGGACCATATGAAAACGAAGGTTATTATAACATCGCCAAGATCATTGACATTGACAGCATAGGAGAAGAACCTAAAGCACGTATCGCTGTCGTTGCACACGAGATAACAGCAAGCACCAACACATATCAAAACGTCTTCGCTGAAGTCAACAGATTCGTCACCGAAAACACCACAGCAGAAGAGTTTAACGCAGCAATAGAGGAACAAGGTCTTAACAAACGTACTTTCCCAACATTGAGAAAATCATCAAGTAACATCACAGGACTCAGCAATCCACGTCAGATAGTACGTTGGGCATTCGATGACAACACCAAAGTTGGCGACATCTCAACAGTATTCGACCTCGATGATATGTACGTTGTAGCATTGCTTACAAAAGAAGTTGAAGAGGGTTACCTTCCATCAGAAGATATTGCTGAACGTTACAATTATATCATCAAAAAAGAAAAGAAAGGTAATATGTTAGCAGAACAAGCTAAAGCATATGGCACCGACTATCAAAAGATGATTGACAACATGAAAGGTGAAAAGACAACAGTAGAAAACGTCACCTTTGAAGGTCGCGGATTTGGCAACTTCGGCGTAGAAGATAAAGTGATCGGCACCGTTGTCAGCATGAAAGAAGGTGAAACATCAGAGCCTATCATCGGTGGTAACGGACTCTATGTGGTGAAAGTCACAAAACAAGAAAAAGCTGCAGCTCCAGCAGATTACGCTAGCATAGAGAGAGAAAAACGCTCACAGTTCAACAACCAGATCTTAAATCAAGGTGCTTACTCAGCACTCAAAGATAATGTTAAGATTGAAGACAACAGCGTCTTATTCTATTAAGATTAAAGACAAATAAAATATACTAAGAGAGGCTACTAAAAATGTTAGCCTCTTTTTTTATTTCATATTATGATGTCACATATTTTATTATCTTTGTGATATTGAAATTTTATACACTATTATGACAAATTTACAATCTAAAATCGTCGAGAGAAAACACCTCTTGACATTCATTTTGATAACAAGTCTTTTTGCCCTTTGGGGCTTTGCCAACGACATCACCAATCCAATGGTGGCAGCATTTCAGACTATTATGGAGCTCTCTGCTGCTAAAGCGTCATTAGTTCAGTTCGCCTTCTATGGCGGATATGCAACGATGGCGATACCAGCAGCTCTCTTCGCCAAACGTTACAGTTATAAGAAAGGCATCCTTCTCGGATTGATACTTTATGCCATTGGAGCTTTTATGTTTATACCTGCTGCTAATCAACAACAATTCGGGTTCTTCTGTGTGTCGTTATACATATTGACCTTCGGCCTCGCTTTCCTCGAGACTACCGCTAATCCGTATATCCTATCGCTCGGCAGCAAAAACACTTCCACTCGTCGCCTAAACCTCGCCCAAGCCTTCAACCCGATAGGCTCTCTTCTAGGTATGTTCATCGCATCGAGGATAGTACTCGCCAAATTAGAGTCAGACACCGCCGAAGTACGCGAGATAGGATTTAGCAACCTTGATGAAGTAACGAAACTTGCTATCCGAGAACACGACTTAGACATCATCAGAAATCCTTATGTAGCACTCGGATGCGTCGTACTCCTCGTCTTTATCATCATAGCCATTTTTGTGAAAAATGAGAAGCAAGACACCGCAAACAATGTAAAGACTAATAACAAAGAAACATTGAAAAGATTATTCTCCAACAAGATATATCGCGCAGGCGTATTAACACAGTTCTTTTATGTAGCAGCACAAATCATGACATGGACTTTCATCATTCAATATGCCGACCGTCTTGGCATCGATAAAGCTACTGCGCAGATATACAACATCATTGCAATGGCGATGTTCTTATGCGGACGTTTTATAAGCACCTTCTTGATGAAATATGTCAACTCTCGTAGGTTATTAACATTCTTCGCCATTGGCGCGATGATTGCGACAACAGGCACTATAGTCATCGATGGCATCGCTGGGCTCTACTGTCTGATGACTATCTCAATCTTTATGTCGCTTATGTTCCCAACAATATACGGCATCGCTTTAGAAGATGTCAGCTTAGAAGACAGCAACTTAGGCGCTGCATTCTTGGTGATGGCTATAGTAGGCGGTTCCTTGATGCCTCCACTTCAAGGCATGATTATCGACTTAGGAATGGTTGGAAATCTGCCAGCTGTTAACTTCTCATTCATACTACCATTAATCTGTTTCTTCGTTATATTTGTTTATGGATATAGAACGAATAAGTTAAGAGTTAAGAGTTAACAATGAAGAGATTATCGTGCATTATATTATGTGCTGTTGTGACAAGTATATTCTTGTCATGCTGCAACTCAGATTCTAAACAGACATCGGAGAGACACTATACTTTAGCATCTCTCAAAGGACCTTCCGCCATAGGGATGCTTCCTCTCATCGATAGTTTAGATGGGACTCAGGCTCAGACTCTGAGTATCACCATTTCGCCGGAGCCTCTGTTAGTTCGTAAGATGATGCTTGATGGGAGTGCCGATTTTGCTGTATTACCAATGACAATGGCAGCTCTTCTGTATAACAAGGGTCTCGATTATCAACTTATTGCAGTACCAATCTGGGGATCATTCACGCTCTGTAGCAACGACGATAATATCAAAGATTGGAACGACCTTAAGGGGAGACGCGTCCATCTCATGGCAAAAGGCATGACACCAGATGTACTCTTCCGTTACCTTCTGAAAGAGAATGGATTGACTCCATACGAAGATGTAGAACTCGACTATAGATTTCCAAATCATATCGACCTCGCCAATGCTGTCCTCGCTGGAAGAACAGAACTCGCCGTATTATCGGAGCCTTATCTAAGTCTCGCTATATTAAAAAATAATAACATTAAAAGAATCTTCAAACTCGGTGACAAATGGACTGAGATAAACCATATCCCAATAGCAGAGACAGCCTTGCTCTGTAAAAAAGAAATATTGGAAAACGACCCAGAATTTGTCGATAATATCATAAGACTTTACTCTCAATCAACGGAATGGGTGAACAACAATAACGAAGAAGCAGCAGCATTAGCTGTGAAACACGACATAATACCCGACAGCATAGCAGCAAAAAACTCTATCCCTCATTCTAATTTAAAAGTTAAAAAAAGTAAAGATGTCAAAGATATAGTAAAACAATATCTTAACGTATTTTTCGAGATGGATCCTCAGATAATTGGAGATAAGATGCCAGATGAAGAATTTTATCAATAACAAGAAGACATATATCGTCATCAGCTCGATAGTGCTGATGCTCATCCTCTGGGAAATCATCTCTATCAGAGTAGGTTCCAAACATATCATGCCAGGACCTTTAGAGTCGCTAAAAGCCGCTATCAACTTATTCTCCAACAACGATTTTCTCATCACCATAGGAAGCACCATCTTACGTGGGATAATAGGCTTCCTCATCGCAATAATTGCAGGAATAACATTAGGCATCATAGCAGGATTAAACCCTTCCTTTGAGACTTTCATGAAGCCCTGGATCGTGCTGATGCGCTCCGTTCCTATCGTTTCTTTTATCTTATTAGCTCTCATCTGGTTTACCTCTAAATCAGTCCCTATCTTCATCGGAATACTTACTATGTTTCCTATGATTTTCACAAATATAACAGAAGGTATGCACAACGTTGACAGCAGACTTATCGACATGGCAAAGTTATATAAGGTAAGCCGAAAAAGAATTGTAAGTCAAGTATATATTCCTGCTATCATTCCTTTTGTCACAAGTGGCATCTCAAGTGCCGTCGGCATCGGATGGCGCGCCATCATTGTAGGCGAGGTACTAAGCCTGCCTGAGTTCGGCATAGGAACAAGTATGCACTCTGCGCAATCATTTCTCAATGTCGATATTCTGATAGCATGGACATTCATAGCTGTAATGCTGAGTTATCTCTTTGAGACACTGATACGATTTATTGAACATAAAATAATACGATGGAGGTAATTATGAAGTTAAAAAATATTAACAAATCTTTTGACGACATTTCCATCTTTAAAGATTTCAACATCGAGTTTCAAGAAGGAGAGATAACGTGTATCTTAGGACCTTCAGGTTGTGGCAAGACGACCTTACTTAACATCATAGGAGGTCTTACAAAGATTGACGGTGGCATTATGGAAGGTTTTGATAAGAAAATTTCATATATCTTTCAAGAGCCACGTTTGTTGCCATGGAAGACTGTAAGTGAGAATATCGAGTTTGTCTTAGACGAAGACATGACATCATCAGAGAAGCAAGAAACAGTTAATAGGCTTTTACGGCTTGTGGAGTTAGAAGATTTCGCCAACTACTACCCTTCTCAACTGAGTGGCGGCATGGCACAAAGAGTCTCCATAGCGAGAGCCTTTGCTGTGCCTTCACAGATAATACTCATGGACGAGCCTCTGTCGGGATTAGACTCAGAACTAAAACATAACATCATAGAGCATTTTATAAAGATCTGGAGGAAAGACAAAAGGACGGTGATATATGTCACCCATGATAAAGAAGAAGCCTCGCTGCTCGGCGATGAGATCTTCGTCTTCAGCAAGGCTCCCGTTATGATATTAGAACACAGAAAAAAAATTTAATTATTTTATTATTTATTTACATATAATTCGTATTTTTGCAAGCACTTAGCGGAAATTATTTCAATAATTTTATTAATTCTTAATTTTAAAAACAAAAAAAATGAAAAAAATCTTTATCATTTTATGTATCAACCTGTTAGCTATAACGGGGGGGGTAATTTCATAAATGCACAAAACATTGGAGATTACCAAATTGTAGAAGGTGAATACACCTACTACTACAGGATCACTAATCTCGAACCAAAAGAATGTGAAATCTATTCTTTCCAAAATCCAGGAGAACAAAAAGAACTAGTAATTCCTTCCGAAGTTAACGGATACACTGTTACATCTATAGATGACAGAACTTTTCTGTATTGCAGTAATTTCATTGGCACTATCACAATTCCAAACACAGTCAGAACAATCGGTATAGAAGCTTTCAAAGGCTGTCATGGTTTTACATCATTAATATTAAACGAAGGACTTGAAGACATTGCCTACGAAGCATTCAGTGGCTGCCAATTTACAAATGTAGTAACAATTCCATGCACTGTAAGAACAATCGGTGAGTATGCTTTTTATGAAACTCTTATTACGGGTTTAGTATTTGAAGACAGCAACGAACACCCATCACAACTCGAGAGTATCGACAAATATGCTTTTTACAACTGCGACCATATTAGCGGTTCAATATCATTACCAAGCAAACTCTCATCTATAGGGAAATATAGCTTCGGCGGTCCTAATGAGAAAGAGACATACACACTAACACTACCCAAAAGTCTTACAACCATTGGTGTTTCTGCCTTTGATGGCTCTGGTATTACAGGTACATTGACGATACCTAATACCGTAACAAGCATTGGAGAATACGCTTTTGCTTCATCAAGAATCAATAGTTTGATTTTCGAGGAAGGCTCACAACTCAGCAACATAGGTAATCGTGCATTCTGGCAATGTACATCACTCACTGGTACGTTAACAATTCCAAGCAGCGTCGAATCTATAGGCAATAGAGCTTTCAACGGATGTACCGCACTTACCGGATTATCATTTGAAGACACAAAGTCATCACCATCACAACTCGAATATATTGACGAAAACGCCTTTTTAGATTGTTCTGAGATAACAGGAGAATTAACACTTCCTAACAGTTTAAAATCGATTGGAGTACAAGCATTCCAAAATTGTGAAAAAATCAGTGGCAAGTTAATAATTCCAAATGGTCTTACATCAATAGACGATTATGCATTTTATAATACTAACATCAGCGATGTATTCTTCTACAGCACGACACAGAGTGAGATGGGAACTTATGCATTGCGCTATGCTAACATTTACATTCCAACTTTAGATTCATGGAGTACCTTAAACGATTGTTGGGACGAATACAGCGAATATATCACCAAGATGCCTACATACACGGCAGAAGGCTGGGTAGGGTCGGACGGCAATGCTATCGACGCTCCTGAGTCAACAGATCACGTAGCGATAAATGCTGACTATATTGTAGCAGACGGCAAAACCTTAAACGTCAACAGTTTCGGTTTCTGTGGCGATGGCACAACATTAAATGGCAGCATTACAGTGAAAGATGGATGTCAACTCATCACCAATGACGCACATGGCAACATCACTATTGAGAAAGAAATAATAGGATATGCAGAAGATGTCAAATGGCACACCATCAGTTCTCCACTCAAGAACGACATCGAATTAGATGCTTTAGACATCAACAGCACGACAAACTTACTCAACGGCACTTACGATCTTTATCGTTATGATGAGCCTACATACACATGGCATAACTATAAGAACAACAGCGTAAACAATTTCACCGACATCGAATCTGGTAGAGGCTATCTCTATGCCAACGCAGAGACCACCACATTAGAGTTCACAGGAGAAATAAACACCAGTGTTGTATCATATAGCACGCTCAACTTTTCAGGAGAAAAATTCACAGGTTTCAACCTCATAGGCAACCCTTACACACACGACATCTACATGGGTAATGCAATAAAAACACTTCCTATTCAAAGAATAATCTTTGTATTAGAAGAACAATACGGCGACACATGGAATGAAGCTGCATTAGAGTTATCTTTCTCTAATGGCGATGCGGCAAAAAGTCTGACAATAGATGATTCTGATATAAAAAATCAAGAGATAGCACTTGACCTTACACCTGGCGTTACCGTCAACGTTAAATTTATCTCTGGAAACTACAACAGCGAATGTGCTTTCACAATCAAATATATCGACGAAGAAATCATAAATGATACTTATGCAGAACTTGGAAGTTTGAATGATATTACCGAAGACACCGAACTCTTCAGTTTTACCGTCAAAGGTGATATTAACGACAAATATATAGTAGATGGTTACTATAAATTGACAGGAGAAGGAGCTTGGGCTGCTAATCCATCCACATCGGCAACAGCCATCAAAGCTGGAGAAGGTTTACTCGTCAAAGCTTTGAAAGAAGGCAAACTTCCTATATACAACGATGCCTCTGCACCTGTTGCACTCAGAAACAGCACATCGGAAGGCATGCTTGAGATAAACGTCGCCAACGAGAAATATAATGATAAGGTTTTCGTATCATTCGACAATGGCATAGGTCTCGACAAGATAAGCCATCAAAACGAAAACATCCCATTATTGTATATTCCAACAGCAGAAGCAGACATGGCTATTGCTATGATAGACAAAAATGTCAAAGAAATACCTGTTAACTTCGAGGCAAAGACAATAGGAGAATACACCATTTCATTAAGACAAGAAAGCTGTCACTTTGAAGAGTTATACCTGTTAGACAAACAAAACAGCAGTAAAGTCAATATTCTTGAAGAAGACTACACTTTTATAGCATCGACACACGACAATCCAGAGAGATTTGTTTTAATGCTAAACCAAGATGCCACCGAAGAAGAGAACTTCGTATCTGTAGATAGTGGTGAACTCATCATTAACGGAGATGCAACAATCAACATATATGACGCTTTAGGACGTTGTATCTTCAGCAATGAATGCAAAGATGCCACATGCCGCTTAAGCACAGACAACTTCAACACAGGAGTATATATCATCAGAAGAATTGACAGCAAAGGCACTAAAACACAAAAGATAATATTATAAATCTCAGAAAACAAGATAAATTAAAACTCAAAAGAAAACAAAAATGAAAAAATACGTATTGATATTAATAATAGCTCTTGGATTCGAGATGAATTTAAGCGCACAAAACACAGATAGTTTCTTCACATCATCATACACAGAATATCGTGATAGTTCAGAAGACTTTGGCAATTTACCATCGCTCCCTAACAATCACGGATTTACCTATGATTATCAAGCTGATGCTCCTCTCGGTGGAGGATTGTTACTCTTGACAGCAATGGGAGCCGCTTACGGAATTAGAAAAAGAAGAAATGAGAAATGATAAGCATCATATATCTCAACAAAAAAGAGTCTCAGAAAACTGAGACTCTTTTTTATTTATCATTCATGTCCATAACTGCTGCCATCGAAGCAGTGCATACAGATTTGATCTTTAGGCAAGCCGATAGCATCGCGGATTATGTCTATTGTATTGAACTTCAATGAATCGACACCGATGTGTTTTCTCAACATCTCGACGAGATTTGCATATTGTTTTGTTGTATGATCGCTGTAATATTCTAAGTTCTTATAAGCATCGCCTTCTAACTCTTTGATACAACGACGTGTGATAAGTTCCATGTCGGTCTTAGAGTTTGAGAAGTTGAGGAAAGGACAGCCGTATAACAATGGAGGACAGCTTATTCTGATATGGACTTCCTTTGCTCCGCATTCGTAAAGCATCTTGACATTGTCGCGAAGCTGCGTTCCGCGTACTATAGAGTCGTCACAGAAGACCACCTTCTTATCTTTCAACAATGAGGCGTTGGTGATGAGTTTCATCTTTGCCACATGTTCTCTCTCTTCCTGAGTGAAAGGCATGAAGCTACGCGACCAAGTAGGAGTATATTTCACGACGCTTCTGACGTAAGGTATCTGTTTACCGTTAGAATAACCTATCGCCATTCCGATGCCCGAATCTGGAATAGGAGCTACATAATCGACTTCAACGTCATCCATTTTACCCATTGCGTAGCCACCGTTATATCTCATGTTCTCAACGAAAATGTCGTCGTAGGCAGCTGCTGGATAGCCGTAATAAATCCACATGAAAGAACACATCTGGCATTTTTTGTTAGGAGCGAGAAGCTGAGTGTAACCTTCAGGAGTGATCTTTACAATCTCGCCTGGACCAATCCATCTGTCGGTCTTATAATCCATATTGACGTAGCTGTGACTTTCTGTAGCGAGAGCATAGCCATCTTCATCTTTGCCAATTACGATAGGAGTACGACCGTACAAGTCACGGGCGGCGATGATGCCTTCTGGAGTGAGAATCAGCATGGAACAAGAGCCTTTGATCTTATTAAAGACATTCTGAATACCATCGACGAAGTCCTTGCCTTGAGTAATGAGAAGCGCGACCAACTCGGTAGGATTTGTGCTGCCACCACTTAATTCTGCAAAATGCTGTTTGTTGTTAAGACATTCTTCTTCCAACTCTTTGAGGTTGTTGATACGAGCCACTGTTACGATAGCGAAACGTCCGAGATGCGAATTGACGATGATAGGCTGTGCATCAGTGTCGCTGATAACGCCGATACCCATATTGCCGTGAAACTTCGCCAAGTCGGAATCAAACTTAGTTCGGAAATATGCACCTTCGATGTTATGGATTGAACGATAGAAAGTGCTGTTTTCAACTGTTGCAAGACCAGCACGTTTTGTGCCGAGATGTGAATGATAGTCAGTACCATAGAAGAGATCATAGATGCATGTTCTTTTTGATACTACTCCGAAAAATCCGCTCATTGTTTTTAATTTTTAATGTTTGAAATTTGATGACAAAAATATGAATTTTAAAAAAAACTGCATATAGAAAAATCAATTTTTTTATCGTATATTTGCAAAAGTATGATAAAACCGTAAATTATTTATTATCAATAAAATTTTCTATGAAAAAGTTTTTGTTATCATTATTTATGTTTTTAACTGTCATCAACACACAGTTAAAAGCCGATGAAGGTATGTGGTTACCTTACAGTTTAAGCAACCAGAGTCTGTATGAGATGCAACAGTTAGGTTGTCAGCTCACTCCAGAACAAATCTTTAATCTTAATCAGCCGAGCTTGAAAGACGCTATCGTGCAGTTCGCTAACGGATGTACTGGCGAGCTCATCTCTCCTAATGGATTGTTACTCACCAACCATCACTGCGGTCTCGGTTACGTACAAGCTCTCGCTTCTGTAGAACACGACTATCTCACCGACGGTTTCTGGGCTTTGGATATGAAAGAAGAACTCTCTTGCGACGGGCTTTATGTCTCTTTCCTTTCTTATGTTGAAGATGTCACAGAACAAGTTCTCGAAGGTGTCACATCTAAAGAAGACCGCGAGTATATCATTAACGAAAACGCCAAAGCTCTCATCAAAGAACGTAAAGGCGACAGAGATGTAAGAGTGGAAATCGTTCCTTTCTATAATGGCAACCAATTTATCATGTTCGAATATGATGTATATCGTGACGTCCGTCTCGCTGCTTGTCCTCCTTGGGGAATAGGCAAATACGGCGCCGACACCGACAACTGGACATGGCCTCGTCACAAAGGCGACTTCTGTATCTTCAGAGTTTATACCTCTCCTGACGGCAGACCTGCTAAATATAGCGAAGACAACGTCCCGATGAAATCTAAACATTACTTACCTATCAACATAAAAGGCATTGAACAAGGCGACTATGCTATGATTATGGGCTATCCTGGCAGCACAGATCGTTACTCTACAAGCCGCACTATCAGCAACATCATCAACGAAGAAGGTCCTGCTATCATCGACTGCCGTACTACAAAACTTAACGAATATCGCAAGCACATGGATGCCGACCAAGAAGTGTTTATCAAATATGCTTCAAAACAAGCAAGCGTCTCTAACTATTGGAAATATTATATCGGTCAAGTAAAACAGTTACAACGTAACCGCGTCTATGACAGACGTCTTCTTCAAGAATATCAATTTGGAGTATGGGTCTATTCCAACGAAAGCCGTAAAGCTGAGTACGGAAAAATCTTCGATGAGGTAGAAGTAAAGTGGGACATCTTAGACGACATCATGAAACCTATGACTTATCTCCGCGAAGCTGGCTGGAACGGCGGCGAAGCTATCTCCTTCTCACGTAGATTTAAATATATCAATGACTTATTAAAAGAAAAGGCTTCTAAGGAAGAAGTCGCTAAGGTGGCAGAAGCAATGAATGCAAGCGTTGATGGTTTCTTTAAAGACTACGACATGGCTTTGGATAAAGACGTCACCACCGCATTGTTGAACCTTATCTACAAAGACATCGACAGATATGTGCCTTCAATGATTACAGAGATAGGCGACGAAAACAACGGCGACTTCACAGCATGGGTCAACGAGGCTTTCGAGAAATCTATATTCGTAAGTCAAGAGAGAGTTGAGAAATGGTTAGCAAATCCTAAGAAATTAGATAAAGACCCAATCTTTGCCTTGACGATGAATATCATTGAAATGTATAACGACGTTGTCATTCCTTTATATTTTGAAGCATCAGAAGCTGGCGACGAGGCAGAACGTCTTTATATCAAAGGTTTGAAGGAGATGCAAGCAGATCGTAACTTCTATCCAGATGCTAACTTCACCATGCGTCTCACCTACGGAACAGTGGAACCTTACAAAGGCGCCGACGCTGTCAACTATAACTACGTCACTACTATGGACGGCGTGATGGCTAAATACAAACCAGGCAACTGGGAGTTCGACATCCCTCAAGATGTGAGAGACTTATACGAAGCAAGAGACTACGGTCGTTACGCTGACGAAAACGGCGATTTGATTGTCAACTTCATCACGACAAACGACATCACCGGCGGTAACTCAGGAAGCCCTGTCATCAACGGCAAAGGCGAACTCATCGGTCTCGCTTTCGACGGCAACTGGGAAGCAATGAGCGGCGACCTCTCATTTGAAAACAAGGTACAACGTACAATCTGCATGGATGCCCGTTACTTATTATGGTGCATCGAGAAAGTCGGTAAGGCACAAAATATTATCGATGAAATGACGGTGATTGAATAATTAACAATTTACAATTAACAATTAACAATGTAGGGGCACATTGAAGGTGCCAGAATATTAAGTCTCCGAGTCACTAAGTCACCAAGTCTCTGAGACAACCAAAAACGTTTATAAATAAAAAGAGGTCGGAAAGAACTTTCCGACCTCAACTGTTAATTGTCAACTGTTAATTGTCAATTGTTATTCTACGTAATATTCAAAGAAATTACATCCTAATATCTCGTTTATCCTTATCAGAAGCTGCGTGTTGATATTGGGATTGTTGAAGATTCTGTATGCATGTTTCCGAGTGCAAGGTATCTGAGCCGCGAACCATGTCACCGTTCTGCCTTGATCCCTGAGTTTCTGACGTATCAGTTTTCCTATATGTATTCCTATAATTTCAGTATCCATAAAAAAGCGTGAACTTTGTTAAACACTGTACTCGACATTTGAGGATTTCTGGACTACCTAACCAATCAAAATACACGAACAATAGCTCACGCATGACACGTGAGCGTTTCGAGCTTTGTCCTTGATTGGTTCTTGAAAGTGTCCAGTTTTCAAATGTCAAGATATGCTTTAAACGCTATGTTTTAATATGTTATATTTTTATTTTCTTTCTTTTCCGGTTTCTATATTTTTAAATGTTAACGAAGCAAAGTTAATGAAAAAATAATAATTGACGTATGACAAAATAAAATTAACTTCTTTTTTGAACTTTTCTGACTATGGCTATACTTAACTCATAAAGTAACGCTATCGGCAAGGCAACCAACATCAATGTAAATATGTCTGCTGTCGGGGTAATTATCGCTGCTATTATGCAGATTACAACAAATGCGTGTTTCCTGTATTTGCGCATTATCTCAGCGCTTATCAAATCTAACTTGGCGAGGAAATAAGCCATAATAGGAATCTCGAATATTATCCCTATCATTAAAGACAACATGAAAAATGTTGAAATATACGACGACAGAGCTATTTGATTTACTACCTCCGATGATACTTGATATGTGCTCAGAAATCTGAAAGAGAACGGAAATATCACAAAATAATTTAACAATACTCCGCAAGCGAAAAGTATCACAGAACAAAAAATAAGATAATACGAATAACGTCTTTCGTTGTCGTACAAAGCCGGACTAACGAAGCCATATAGTTGATAGATGAGATACGGCATCGCAGCCACTACACCTAACCACATCGAGACCGACAAATGCGTCATGAATTGAGACGCTAATTGTGTATTAATAAAGTTGATTTCAAAACTTCCGGGACATAAGGCCTCCACATTTATTTTGCTTGATATTAAACACAAAATATCATACAAAATGAAATCGGATTTTGACGGGGCAAACAATATGCTAAAGACTTCATCTTTAAAAACAAAGGCTGCAATAGCACAAAGTAACCATATTGCCAAACAACGAAAAACGACTTTTCTGAAAACCTCTACGTGTTCCCAGAAAGTCATCTTTTCTTCATTCGTCTTGTTTTTCTTTTTTGTCATCTACAACATTATTATCATCATTGCCCTGAGAACCCGACATATCATTCATTCCATCTTTAAAACTTTTGACACCCTGTCCCAATCCGCGCATCAGCTCTGGAATCTTCTTACCGCCAAAAAGTAATAATACCAAGATGATAATAAATATTATCTCTGTTCCACCTATCATCAAGAGTTTCATAACATCGATTATTCGTTAGTTACTAAATAAATTTCACAAGTCTCGAAGTTGATTTCCCAATTTCCATTCGGACTGCTTTCCCATTGATATTTAGCAGACATGGTGTTCCACCAGTTTTGGAATTTTGTTCCAGTCTCACCCATATCTTTTACGAGCTTCTCATACAAAGCTTCATTTTCAGCTGTCAATATCATGGCTAATTCATTCAAGCCGTTACGACGTTCAAATAATGTTTGAATCTCATTCTTTTCTTGTTCCGTTACAGAACCGATTAATTTTTTACTCATATCTATATTTTTTATTTACCATTCTTTTCTTACATCAAAAGGATCTAAATAGCTGATTTCCTTAATTTCTTTATCAGGGAAAAATATTCCGTGCTTGCGAATATTCGCTAACAACTCACGGCTTTCGTTACGTTCCAAATGCGAAACCACACATTGCTCGTGACCTGGAGTGTTGAGTTCGTAAGTAGTCTTTCTATTCAAATAGACGCATCTCTTACATTGATAAGCATCGCAGTTACGACAGATTGGAGCGTACGACAATTTGTAAAGCTGCGGATTCTTGACTTCCAAGCCGTTCTCTAAATCACCGATTGAGAATTTAGATTTTCCTAAACCGTAATCTTCATTTCCGTCTGTCAGATAAAATGCTGGACAGACATAAAACTTACCGTCAGGAGCAAGAGTGATGTTTTCGTCACCGGCGTTGCAGTTGTTCATCTTGTCG
Organism: Lentimicrobiaceae bacterium; assembly: GCA_015061295.1. Taxonomy (GTDB): domain Bacteria; phylum Bacteroidota; class Bacteroidia; order Bacteroidales; family F082; genus Limimorpha. The sequence goes on along the minus strand of SUWU01000016.1, from coordinate 22,494 downwards.
AGCATCATTCTGTCGGTAAGAAGATTGAGTTGAGGAGTCTTTCCTTCAACATAAAGTTTCTCTATTTCCTTTGATAAAGAAGACAGAATCTCTTTGTATTTCTCGAAATCATTTTCATCAAAACTGTCAATATCAGTTATCACTACATTGATACGCTTTGCTATAGGAAGAAACTTGTTCAGCGACAAATGATTTTCAAACAATTCAGATTTGTAAGTACGAATCACATAAATGCCGTTCTCGTTGATTTTATATGACTCCAATTCTTTCCAATTGTTAAAAATAATTATGTCGGCATTATCCTTTAATTTCTCATCTTCGCAATCGGAAGGAACAATATCGCTATGATCTATTGTGTTTATCGCGTCCTTATATTCTTGTGACAACTCAAAATTCGGATAGACGAATTGAATCATAAGATTTTCCTTCATCGCGAATAGGATTCCTTTTTTCAAGCTCTCGACAGAAATCAGGCGACTTTCTTTCTTATCGTTTGAATAATGACAATACGAAGCGCTTGTATCGTCCAACTGAATAATTAGATATTGTAACATGACTTAGCAATTTATATTGTTAGACGATTGTTTCATTTGTTTCTCAGCTTCTTCCTTAGCGATACCTTCGAGTTCCAACTTGCGGTACAATTTATTCCAATAATAATTGTTAGCACGTACGCGAGCCTTGTGCATCTTGCAGATAGCCGTGGCACGTTGATAGACTGTACTCGATTCGGCAGCATCGTAATTCTCGCCCTGACACCATGCGCAACCGCTTGCGACCTCACAGTCGATGCATTCCTGTTTGCTTTGAGTACAACGGTCGAGGGTGAAGAAAGGACGCAGTTTGTTCTTGTCGATACCTTTATTAATATTACCGATCATCCAAGCCTTTTTGTCGCGAAGAGAATATTGAGCGAAGCGAGTGCAAGGATAGAAGTTGCCAGCCGCATCAATCGAGAGCATACGACCTGCGCCGCACCAGTTCTGGTTGTCGCGTTTCGGATCCATAGGTTTGCCGATATGCTCCATGAAGAACGAGCAAGCGTGATCTCTAAAATAGTCGCCGTCGATGATAGCATCTGCGAGCTGCATCAGCTGATCTTCAAACTTCTTGTCGTCGCCATCTTCCCAGACATCTTCGAAAACGCAGTTGATATTAACCTCTTTAATTCCCAACGAATAAAGATGTAAAACACTTTCTTTAATGTAAGGAATATCTGGAGAAGCGATTGTAACCTTTGTGCCTGCGTTGGGGAATTGCTGTAGCCACAAAGGAATGTTACGGACGACATCTTTATAAGAGCCACGTTCATCATTGCCTTTATACACACGGTTGATGTCGTGTTTCACTTCCGTACCGTCGATGGTAATACCGATAGAAAGATGATCTCTGTTTTTCTTGATGAAGTTCTGTACCTTCTCGGTATCGTAGTTGATGCCGTTTGTTGAGAAGCTGAAACGATAAGAGTTGAACCAATGATGGTCGCGGCGGAACATCTCAGACTTCAGATAATCGCAAATCTTATCTATGAGGTCTATTTCCAAGAAAGGCTCGCCGCCGATGAAGTCCCAAACCACCGACTCCTCGCGAAAATCCTGTTCGTTGTCGAGTATATAATCTATAGCCTGTTTAGCCACCTCCCACGACATACGCTCCTTCTCGTTCTTACCCACGAGGTAGCAATATTTACAAGCCAACTGGCAATCCTTAGTGACAATGAAAGTGATGTTTTTAGCCATTCCAGATTGCCAAGAGGAGTTAGAATTTTTGATATTCATATTCATGTAATTATATTTAATAAAAATAAGACCATCCCACACAAGTTATATAACATGTCCCAGAACAACTATTGGTACAAAAACCAGCACAATTACCCGTACAACTACCCTTACAACCCGTACAACCGGAATCACACGTCCCTCTACAATTTGAATAACATGTATCCTTACAAACACCATCGCAAGACCCTTTACATCCAGAATCACAAGACCCTTTACAAGTTGACGTACATAATGTTTTACAAGTAGATTTACAATCGCCAGAGCATGAATTATTACACTCATTACAATTATATTTTGAATTAGCCGACCCAGAACAAGAATTTGAGCATCCTCCAGAACAAGAATATTCACATCCATTATAACCACACCTACCACTACAATTCCCGCCACAACCTACAGAGCATCCTCCAGAACAACTTCCAACACATTCATTTTTACAACCACTACCGCAAGTCGTACCACAACTTCCAGAACATGTCGTATAACAACCATCTTTACAGTTGCTTACGCATAACCCAAAACAAGTACCATATGTACAAGAATTATTATCTTTCTTATTTACTTCAATAGCATAAGTTTTTATAGGATTAAATACGACAATAGACCCCAATATTGGAAGTACACCTTTTGCTGCTTTTTTGAAGAACTCACGTCTTGATTGAAGTTCATTGTTTTCTTTTTTCATTTTTCTCTTTTCTCAGTTTTATTCCATTGAGATCATCGGTTTTGATTGTAAAAACAATAAGTTAATTATATTTCTTTAATCTGAAACAGGACGAATAGAAAGTCCAAGATAACGTGCACGATGCTTTACAGACCTAAATTTAGGATTAAACAAATATAAGCGATATGCGTATTTTCGGCTTGATTCATCAAGTTTAAGTGGTGTTGATGTCCAATACTCTCCATATATATTATAAGCTTCCAATGTCTCATCGTCTTTATATCCGGCAGAAGGGAAGAATATATAATTACCATTATTAGCGATAAAACAATATCCGTTTACACCATTCTTCGATGTTGGCACACAACGACATTCTTCCATAAGTTCATCTGTTTCTTCTTTCGTTGGAATTCTCCATGACGATTCCCAATTGGCACGAGCAGCATCATATTGATCATCACCAGAGATATCATTCATGTACTTATTATATGTGACACTATTTGAAATGGTATAGGTACTCTTCGTTGTCGTTTCTCCCCACGCATAATAATTCCCCAATTCTTCTGAAGTAGTTGCGCCAATATTATTTGTCGCCCATTTTACTCCGCTCGGTAATCCTAAATCCACATAACTAAAGTTGTTAATATAACCAGATATTACATCTTCCCATCCTGATGTTAAAAGAACAAGCACTTCCCCGTATCCTGTACCAATACCATTAGTTGCATAAGCCCTTACATAATAGATTGTATTAGGTGATAAACCTACCATATCTGATTTAAAGCTCTCCTTTCCCGCACCCTCAGTAGTAAAATTATCATTTATTGAGGGATTCTGAGAAGTGCTCCAACACACACCTTTCTCTATTATTTCAGATTCACCATCATCTTCAATATTACCTGCACACGCAGCTGTAGTTGATGTGATTTTTCCAACGGCAGGGGTACTTACTATAGGAGCCGTTCCATTCTTTGTTGTAAATTCTCTCTGTTCTCCGTAGCTTATTCCAACAGCATTAATAGCATAGGCTCTTACATAATATGTTGTATTCGGCAATAAGTTCTCCAATTGGGACAAGAAGTAACCTTCATATGAGCCATCATTAGTATGGTTATCATTTGTTGTAGGATTTTGAGAAACGCTCCAACATACACCCTTTTCAGTTACATAATACTCAGAATTAACAACATTACCTCCACACTTAGCTGAGGTAGCAGTTATATTTGTAACATTAGAAGTAGTTACAGTGGGATTGCCATTATCATTATTATTATCCTCGTTATCATCGTCATTACCATTACCATTATTATCCCCGTTATCATCATCACCATCATCACCTTCTCCATTGTCATCTTCTCCATTGTCATCTTCTCCATTATTACCTTTGGTCGTAAACTCTTTCTGTTCTCCGTATAATGTTCCGGAACTTGTGGTGGCGTAGGCTCTAACGTAATATTTTGTTCCTGGTTCCAAGCCGCTCATCGTTGAGGTGAAAGTTCCTGTTCCTACTTGGTCTGATGTTATGTATGAATTTACAGTAGGATTAGGCAACTCGCTATAGCATAATCCACAACTTCCTACAGAATAACCAGAAGCTGTCACTGTACCGCCGCATTTGGCACTCGTCTCTGTGATATTAGAAACAGAACTTGTGGTTACCTTAACACTGCCTGTGGTGCTATTATCTAGTTCAGGTTCTGGCTTGCAGGCGTTGAAGGTTGCCATTATCACAAAAGCTAATGTAATGAAAGAAATTGAAAAATAATATTTTTTCATAATATTGTATGCAACGTTATATACCATTATGCTCTTCGGTTTTACTACTTCTTATTAAGATTCATTATATTATGTCCCAATATTCATTCCTCTACATCCCTTATAGCATGAAGTATAGCAAGTAGTTTCACAACCTCCTTTACATGTATTTTCACAATAACCAAGACACCTTCCAGTACAATCACCAATACAAGTATCATTGCAACTTCCATGACATGTATCATAACATTCATTATAACATCCCGTATAACAATCGCCTTTGCAATTACCAGAGCAGGTGGTTTCACAACCATCAGAACAACCTGTAGAGCAACCAATCCCACATGAAGTTGTACACTCCCCTTCACAACCATCAGAACAACCACTACCACATCCAGAAGAACAACCACTACCACATGAAGAAGAACAACCACTACCACATGAAGAAGAACAAGCACTGCCACACGATGAACTACATCCTGAAGAACAAGCTGATGAGCAATCTCCGCAGCCACCACTTGATGATCCTTTACAAGTAGATGTACAGGTTGTCTTACAAGTGTTGCTACATGTAGAGGAACAATCTGAGCATGACGAGGATGATGTTCCTGTACAAGAGTTCTGACAGCTTGATGCGCATATTGCACTACAGTCTGTACATGATGATGGATTTGTTATAGGATCTTTCTCACAGCTACTCAAGAAAGGCATACCTCCCAATGCAACAATTCCCAATATCGGAATTACTTTCTTTGCACTGCTTTTGAAGAACTCTCTTCTTGAGAGAATGTCATCGTTATTTGTATGTTTTTTCATAGATATATTTACTTTATTCTTTATTTTCTTAATCTGTCCAACTTTTTGGGGTCAGATCACATTCTTCTATTTTCAAAGGTATTGTTGATGCGTCTCTACACTTTTATTCTGAGACGGGACGAACAGAAAAACCGAAGAAGCGATATTCGTCGCAATTCACGAACTGAATATCGCTAGTGAAGACGAGGTAGCATACGCCGTCGAGGTAGTAGCTGTAGCTACTGACGTACGAGGTAGAAGTCCAACAGTAACCGTTCCCTCCAGTTTCGTTGAGCGATGACCCGTTACGGTAGCCCGCAGCAGGAAAGAAGATACTATTACCATTTGATCCTGTTACCTTGCATCCTTTAACTCCATTTTGTGTCGTCCATGTCCATGTGCATTTATCATCTAATTCTTCTAACTCCGCTTTCGTTGGCATTCTCCAGCTTCCGCCCCAATTGGCTGTGGCAGCATCATGTGATGGAGTAAGATTGCCGTCAGCATCTATATAACCTTGTGCTTCCAACTCTGAAATTTCAAGTCCGTATGTAAGACTGTTATCTTCAGTATATTCACTCTTTATCTCAGTCTCTCCCCATGCGTAATAGTCGCCGTAACTTTCAGTTGAAGATGCTCCAACATTATAGGTTGCCCATTTCAAACCTGAAGGCAAGCCAAGGTCAACATAAGCGTAGCCATTAATATATCCAGAAGGTTCTTGCTCGTAAATTAATGTCGTAAACTCTTTCTGTTCTCCATAGCTTGTACCTTTTTCGTTTGTAGCGTATGCTCTTACATAATACTTGGTGTTTTCTGAGAGATTGCTGAGCTGAGAAGTGAAGCTTCCTGTGCTGCTGCCATCAGTGGTTTTGTTGTCACTTATTGTAGGGTTTTGAGATGTACTCCAACAAACGCCTCTTGCTGTTACGTTGGCACCGCCGTCGTCGGTAACATTACCGCCACATGTTGCAGATTCAAATGTAATGTTGGAAACGCTATTTGTTGTTACAGTTGGTTTCGTTGCTTCTTCATCATCATCTCCGTTTCCGCCTCCATTATCATCATCGTTATCATCGTCATTGTTATCTCCTAAAGTAGTAAACTCTTTCTGTTCTCCGTATAATGTTCCAGAGCTTGTGGTAGCGTAGGCTCTTACGTAATATTTTGTTCCTGGCTCCAAGCCGCTCATTACAGAGGTGAAAGTTCCAGTTCCTACTTGGTCTGATGTTATGTAAGAACTGACAGTTGGATTAGGTAATTCGCTATAACACAATCCACAACTTCCTACAGAATAACCAGAGGCAGTCACCGTGCCGCCGCATTTGGCACTCGTCTCTGTGATGTTTGATACAGAACTTGTGGTTACCTTAACACTGCCCGTGGTGCTATTATCTAGTTCAGGTTCTGGCTTGCAAGCGTTGAAGGTTGCCATTATCACAAAAGCCAATATGATAAGGAGATAGTAGAAATATTCTTTCTTCATGACGTATTTATTTTATGAATTTTTCGTTTGTTATCCCTTCAATAGTAATGGATATGCAATATTATACATTTTCCCTATTTATCAACAATTTACACTATCCCTAAAAAAGACATAAAACTATCCCTAAAAAAGACACAATTAACAATTAACAGTTTACAATTAACAATGTAGGAGCACATTGAAGGTGTCAGAATATTAAGTCTCCGAGTCACTAAGTCACCAAGTCTCTGAGACAACCAAAAACGTTTATAAATAAAAAGAGGTCGGAAAGAACTTTCCGACCTCAATTGTTAATTCATGTGTGTATTGGAACGAAACACCTGCTATTTATCACTTAGGTTATTTAACCAATAGATTTAACTTCTCTGTGATGATAGATTTGAAATCCTCTTTCATTTCATTAGGTAAGAATGATATTTCTATGAACTCAAACCATATGTCTTTTGCTCTTATAAATTTGTTGAAGATATTATCTATCACCTTGTTTTCTAATCCAGAAGCTTGCATTGAGATTACAAAGTCGGCTTTTTGAATCTTACGTTTTTTAGCGTTAAGAGTCAGAGCCAAATCTTCTGTATCATCTGGCATAACCAAGGTTGTTGAAAGCATGTCATATCCTGGTGCCAGCACATATTTCCCATGTTCCTTGCTATAAAGCGAGAAATTCTTTAGATGCATATCAGCGTTTCCCGTTATCCATGAGAAAACTACTTGCTCCCAATAATTTATTAAATCCAACTTTGGCACAGAAGAATAACGTTGTATAATTTTTGAAATCTGTTCATACGAACCTTTGTATTTATGTTCAGTGAGTCTTTCACTCAATTGGCACATATCTTCCATGTGAAGTTTTTCTCCTTTATCGGTGCGGTCAATACGACGTGTTATGTAGCATAATTCACCATCTTCAAAACGTATCAGGCTGTGCGGCACTACATTTATCTTTGACAGTTCTGCAAGATGCATTGTAAGATCTTCCAATTCTGGCAGATGAGGGAAATTATCAGGCTGAGGCTTTAAAATGTATCTTCCCCATAAGCCAACGATTGTAAAACGCTTTGGCTCATTTTTGTTACCCTTTTCTATATCTAACGACAATTTAGCTTGAACACCTGTTAATGTCGTTTGACTACGGATTACTTGTTTGGCGAGTTCCGTTAGGTTGTCACGTGTGTAAGGTAACTTTGGTACATTTAATGTCCCAAATATCTTCTTTGAACAAGATTTATGAAAGTCATTCTCTCCCTCATTCAACTCTTTATAACAGTAGAGACATCTTGACATTTTTAATCCTCCTTATTAATTATGGGTTCAACACCAACAGCACCAACACAATCTTTGCAACAAGCAAGTAATAAAGACATTCTGTCGCGAGTGTCAATTTTCCAATTCTTTTCAGCGATATCTAAAAGCCAACCTTCAGGAATCAAGCCATCGAAGAACGGGAACAATACTTTGTCATGATAAGGTCTATTACTTAATGGTAAAGTAAGGCTTATTGCTTCCGCATTTGCAGTTGACAAATATTCTGTGTTATACTCAAAGGTGTAACCGTTTTCATCTTCCGTTAATATGCCTGCCTTTATGTTACGCAAAAATACAATAGCCTGCTTCATAATTCATTAGATTTTGCCATCGGCACGACGCCTACTTCGCTGCCAAAGAGATTTAATATCTGATTTACTTTATCAAGACGTAAAGTCTGTTTGCCTTGTTCCAATTCACGAACAAGACGTAATCCTACTCCAGATTTCTCGGAAAGTTCTACCTGCGTAAGATTGTACTGCTTACGCATCGCTTTTACATATTTAGAAAGTGTCGTTAATTCCATAATATGATAATTATACCCTAAAGGGTGCAAATATAATAAAAAATTTTGTTTTTATACCATATAGGGTATAAAATAATGTACAGTTAACAATTTACAATTAACAATGTAGGAGCACATTGAATGTGTTCTTACAATGCAAAGACGTGTCAATGATTCATATAATTAATGAACATTGATACGTCTTTTCATTATAATCAATTGATAATTATAATCTTACCACATTATCCAAAAAAAACTGTAAAAATATTTGGAAATTTAAAATTAAAATTAAATATTTGTGATGTTAAATTATCATACACTACAGGTAACAAGTCCTGCCTGTTTTGTACTAAATTAAATAGGACTAATCTAAAAAACAATATTATGAATAAAAAAATCACATTAGCCAATGTACTAACAGAAGGTTTTAGTATTGGCATCAAAAATTTTGTATCACTCTTCGTCGCAACTTTGTTGTGGATTGTAACAATCTGGATTCCATTCATTAACGTTGGAACTACCATTGCCATAAAATCAGTTCCTATCGAGTTGAGCAAAGGTAAAATCATCTCGCCTCTATTTATTTTTGACAAAAAATATCGTCAATATATGGGTGAGTTTTTCAACTTGATTGGTTTAATGATGCTTTCTCTTATTCCTGCGTTTTTATTTATGATAGTTCCAGGTATCATCATTAGCATCGGTTGGTCATTAGCCATTTACATTATGCTAGACAAAGAAGTTTCTCCAAGTGACGCTTTAATTATGAGTAATAAAGCTACCTATGGATACAAATGGACAATCTTTGGAATATCTATAGTTTTGAGCATCTGTTTCTTCATCATTAATTTCATTTTCGGATTGATACCATTAGGATTCTTATCAACAATCATATCTTTATTACTTATGTGTGTCTATCAAGTTGTAAATATTGGTTGTGAGGCAGTCATCTATCGTGATTTAACAAAAGAAGAATCCGATTCCACAGAAACTAACGTCAATTGTTAAATATTAACAGTCAATTAAAAAACAGCGTCCCTGAATTTCAAGGACGCTGTTTATTTTTATGGACAATCGACTTGTTGTCTCGTTGTCTTGTTGTCTCGTTGACTTTTATCAAGCATTCTCCATAAGGAATCTCTCTACTTCCATTCCTGCCATTGCGCCTGAGCCGGCAGCTATGATAGCTTGACGGAACAATCTGTCTTGGCAGTCGCCAGCAGCGAAGATGCCAGGAACGCTTGTTGCTGTAGATTTAGGTTTTGTGATGATATAACCTGCTTCGTCCATTTCTAATTTATCTTTGAAGATGGTGGTGTTAGGAACGTTACCGATTGCCTCAAAGAAACCATCGATGTTGATGGTGCGTTCTTCATTTGTCTTGCTGTCGAAGAGAACTGCGCCTTGGAGGTTAGCCATGAAACCATCTACTTCGCCGAATAATTCTTTTGTCTGTGTATTCCAAAGCACCTCGATGTTAGGAGTGTTAAGCACTCTGTGTTGCATTGCCTTTGAAGCGCGGAGCACGTCACGACGTACAATCAAATAAACTTTGTTGCAGAGATGTGAGAGGTAAGTAGCGTCTTCGCAAGCAGTGTCGCCACCACCGACAACAGCAACGTCTTTGCCTTTGAAGAAATAACCGTCGCAAGTAGCACATGCTGAGACGCCGCCGCCCTTGAATTGTTCTTCGCCTTTAACGCCGAGCCAGCGAGCTGAAGCGCCTGTTGCAACGACGATAGTGTCGGCTAACAATTCATCGCCCATGTCTGATTTCACTCTGAAAGGACGAGCTGTTGTATCGACTTCCACGATAGAACCCATGCGGAATTCAACGCCAAAACGTTCTGCTTGTTGACGGATGTCTTGCATCATCTGACCGCCATGAACGCCTTGTGGATAACCAGGGAAGTTCTCTATTTCTGTTGTCTGCATCAACTGACCGCCTGTGATAGGACCTTCGTAGATGACAGTCTTAAGGTCGGCACGACATGTATAAATTGCTGTTGTATATCCTGCAGGACCTGAGCCGAGGATAAGACATTGTACGCGTTCTAATTTTTCACTCATTGCTTTATAATTTTATGTTAATGATTTTTTTCTTTTTGCAAAAATAATGTTTTTATGCGGAGTTTCATATGTAGTAAAAAATTATTTTTCACAAGTTCAAAGTTCAAAATGAGAGTCTTAAAACAAAGAATAATAATTTTGTATTTCCCCTGTGTTTTTTGCAGAAAAAAAATCGTATCTTTGTCCTAACTCGTCAGCAAGGATATAACAGGCTCCATCCTTTCTGGCATAACTAACGAGCCTATTAAAAATACTATGAAAAAATTATCATTACTTTTAATCGCGATCCTGTGCTCTTTTACTATCATCGCTCAGGATCTTTTTTACACCAATTTTCAAACAGAAGATGATTTTCAACAATGGACTGTCGTCGATAACAACGCTGACGATTGCACATGGAAATTTGAAGCTGCGGCATCACCTTCTTTTGTTTTTTATTCTTATCATTCAACTAATGCTGCCGACGACTGGTTCATCTCTCCAGCGATAACATCAACGGTAAGTGGGACATTAGCTGTAAACTTCAGCGTACAAGGCAGTTCTTACGGCGAAAAAATCGAGGTGTTCTATGGGACAGAGCCCACCTTAGATGCTATGACAAACAGAGCCACTGATGTCATCAACTTAGGCAATGAAATCACAGGACACACATTTTTAGTTAATGTGACTGCTAACGAACCTATACACTTAGGCTTCCACGCATGTAGCGATGCCGACAAATGGCGCATTTATCTCTGCGAGGTAAAAGCACAGTTTACCGATAACCCTGTCGATATTCATGCTACAGAGTTTGTATCTCCAGTATCAGGCTTTAATCTTAGTCAAGAGACTGTAACTGTGAAAGTTAAAAACTCAGGCAATATAGATGTAGAATCTTTCGACATCTCATTCTCTGTTGACGAGACTCTTGTTGCCACGGAGACTGTTGAGCAGCTTCTCGTAGCAGGTGCCGAAATAGAATACACCTTCAATACAAAAGCTGATCTATCGGAAGCACGCAAAAACTTCTCTTTCAAAGCATGGACTTCGCATCCTAATGACGTAAATGTTACCAATGACGCCTGTTATACCGAGGTACTTCACAAAGCCCCCGCATCGGTACCTTATACAATGGGCTTTGAAGCCAACGAATACACCGATGGTATCTCGTTCTTCAACCTAAACGAAGACGATGGTGACTGGACATTATATTCCGACCCATGGTGGTCATTAGCCCATACAGGAGATTACTGTCTTGCATACAATTATGATAAAAATAATAATGGTGACGACTGGGCTATCCTTGAGCCTATCACTATAGAAGAAGCAGGTTATTATGTACTTAAGTTCTGGTACTCAGGCGACGACTCTCACCCAGAGAAACTAAGAGTGTGTTATGGCAACGATGCCACGCCTGCCGCCATGACTAACCAGATTGTTGAATACGCACCATTTGCTCACGGTGCATACGAGGAGTCTATCAACATCTTATACATTGAGCAGCCTCAAGACATATGCATCGGTTTCTATGCTTTCAGTGATAAAGACGAAAACTGGCTCTGTGTTGATGATGTCTCTTTTGAAAAAGTCAACAACGATGCCGTTGATGTGGCAGCTCTCCCTATCACCAATCCTTCCGCATTCGTACATCAAGGCACTAAAAAAGATATTGAATTTGAGGTAAGAAATCTCGGTATCAGCGATGTCACTTCTGTCGTCAGCGTCAAAATTGACGATAATATCATCTATGAACAGAACGTGAATATTCTCGCTCAAGAGATTAAACCTATCGTTATTACAAATGCTTTAGCTGATGTTGTAGCAGGAGAACACATTATCAGTGTAGATGTCATAACAGAAAACGACAATAACGAGACAAACAATACACAGTCCACGACATTCCGTATCATGGGTACTCCTGCTCTATCATGGGATTTTGAAGACGGCGAATTACCTTCCGATTTCACCTTCCGCACAGAAGATGAAGGAACGGTAAATCCTGGTGCAGGCAGTGAATTTAATGAATATGGATGGGGTATCTTCAACATACAAGAACATGAGCTCTATGGAGAACATCTACTTGCAGGAACCTCATGGTTAGATGGCACAGAACAAGCCGACCGCTGGTGCATATTACCTCCTTTCAAACCTGAAGAAGAGTCATTCCTCGTATGGGACGCAGCTTCATTCAACCCTTATTTCCTTGAAGACTATGCCATCATGATATCCTCTAATGGCGATGACTCATGGTATTATTTCACAGAAGAGAGTTATACTTCTGAGTCAGAAGACTTCAAGACACGCGGATTAAGTCTCAGCGACTATAGCGGTCAAGAGATTTATATTGCTTTCCGCCTACGTTCTAAAAACTGCGAACATCTTATTCTCGACAACATAGAACTATATGGAGGCGAAGGTTCATTACCAAATGAACCTGAGGTAGGAGATGCTCCAACAGCATTTGACCCTGCCGCACAAAGCGAAGTAAAAAATGAACTTCGATCTTTTACGATAATATTCAACGAAGAAGATTATCCTAACGCCATGAGTTTCGCTGCAGATTCTACAGCACAAGTGTATGAGGATAACGAACTAATAACATTAGGAAACTATAGTTATGCCGATGAAAATCATTATAATATTATAGTTACATTTGATGAACCTATCACTGAACTTGGAACATATACAATAAAAGTTGGTGAAGGTCATATCTTCGAAAATGAGACAGGAAAACTCTGTCCCGCTTTTGAAGTCACTTATACTCTCTACATCACAGATTCTATTGAAGAGTTATTCCTCAACATTGACAGCTTCACTGTACATACCATCAATGGCATCTGTATCATGCGCGATGCAAAAGCTGATGAAGTAAAAAATCTAAAGTCAGGACTTTATATCATCAACGGCAATAAAGTTTTCATACAATAAAGAAAATGTAGAGACATCACTCACTGCGATGTCTCTACTAAAAAATAAATTCTCGTCATATAAGAAAAAACACTATCTTTGCTGACGAGAAAATCGGGGTGTGGTGCAGTTGGCTAGCATTCTTGCATGGGGTGCAAGCGGTCGCCCGTTCGAGTCGGGCCACTCCGACAAAAACAGCCATGAATTAAATCAGTTCATGGCTGTTTTTTTATCCATAAACCATCATTTCTCTCAGAAAAAAATCTTATATTTGCAAGTTTTAGAATATAAATACGAATATAGCTATATGAACGATAATAATAACAAACAATCTTATAAGAAAAAGCATTACCCAAAGAAAAAATGGAACAATCATAAAAACAACAACCATAAAGAAGAAAACGAGGTAATAGAAGACATTGACGTTGACATTGACGTTGACAATGACATTGACAATGATGTTGACAATGACAATGACAATGACAATGACAATAACATTGACAATGACAATGACAATAACATTGACAATGACAATGATGTTAAATATGAAGATGTCAAAGATATTGCTACCAACAAGAAATTTGTCAAAGAAGTTGAAGACGAGAGGGAAGATTTCAACAAGCCTATCGACATCAACGAGGAATTTCTTAAGATAGAATGGCCTCTTCACGACTCCATGAAGAAAGAGCTGACTCCTGACTTCCACAGAGGATGCCGTATCAAAGCTAATGAATATACTATCGGTTCTAATGTACTACGTCATAGCCAATGTAAGTTAGACAGTTTCAACTGGCTTAAAGATTATCACGAGACAGCATATGAAGGAGAGTTGAAAGTAGCTGAGGTTCGTTTCAAAAACGACAGAAAAGACTTTTACAGTTATCCTTCAGAGTTAGAGTTGATAGAGGGAGAACTTGTTGCAGTAGAGACTGCCATTGGTCACGACATCGGCATCGTCACCATGATAGGAGCTTTGATAGATAAGCAGCGACAACGCAAAGGCAGCACATGTCCTGTCAACGAGTTAAAGAAGATATACCGCAGGGCACGTATCAACGACGTTGAGAAGTTTATCGAAGCCACACGTCAAGAAGAACGCACCTTGTATCGCAGCCGCGAGATTGCCCTGAGTCTCAACTTAGACATGAAACTCAACGACATAGAATATCAAGGCGACAGAACCAAAGCTATATTTTACTATACTGCCGACGGTCGCGTCGATTTCCGCGAGCTTATAAAGAAGTTGGCAGAAGAATTTCATGTAAGAGTAGAGATGCGTCAGATAGGATTCCGTCAGGAGTCGGCAAAGCTCGGAGGCATAGGCTCTTGCGGACGTGAGTTATGCTGTAGCTCATGGATCTCCAATTTCCAATCTGTCACTACAGGCGTGGCAAGAATACAGCAACTATCACCTAATCCACAGAAATTGGCAGGACAATGCGGCAAACTTAAATGCTGTCTCAACTACGAATACGACACTTACGTAGAAGCTCTTAAGGCATTCCCCGACAGTCATATCAACCTCAAGACAAAAAAAGGAGAAGCCTTCTATCAAAAAACCGATGTCTTCAAAGGCTTGATGTGGTACTCTTACACCTTCGACAGAAGTAATATGATGGCAATACCTTGTGAGAAAGTCAAAGAGATAATATCAATGAATGAGAAAGGCAAATGGCCAGAACAACTTGAAGACTATGCCTTCATCAAAGAACAGCATAACACCGAATACGGCGAAGAAGGACAGAATGTTGATTTAAGTAAACTCGAATAGACTTATGAAAAAGATTCTGACATTCATCACATCATTATTAATCATCATCACATTAAATTCATGTGGCGATAAAAACGTGATATTCGACAAAAGCGTCATAATACCCAATGCATCATGGAACTGTCAGGAGCTTCCATTCTTTGAGGTGACAATAGACGACACCTTGTCCAATTACTCTTTTTATTTCAATATAAGACATTTAGAGAATTATAGATACAGCAACTTCTACATGTTTCTGCATACCACTTTCCCTAACGGCAATCAGACACACGACACCATAGAGTGCATACTCGCTTATCCCGATGGACGCTGGGTAGGTGATGGCAGCGGAAGCATGAGAAACTCAAAGATATTGCTCAACGACAGACTTCGTTTCCCTCTTGCCGGCGACTATCGTTTTGAGATAGAACAAGCCATGAGAGACACTACCCTTAAAGGCATTGCCGATGTAGGGCTGCGCTTTGAGAAGAATGAAGAATGAACAATGAAAAATGAAGAATGAAAAAAGATAAAAAGAAAAATAATAAGAGTGGCAAGATAATACTGATTGTATTATGGTCAATGTTTGCAGTAGGAATAATATGTGGCTTCGGCTTATTCTACGGCATCAGTCATGAGTGGTTTGGCGACATGCCTACATTTGAGGAGTTGGAGAACCCATCTACCAACTTAGCTTCAGAGATAATATCTGCCGACGGCAAAGTACTTGGCACTTATTATGTAGAGAATCGTTCTAATGTAAATTACAGTGAGTTATCGCCACATCTCGTCAACGCCCTTCTCGCCATAGAAGACATCAGATTCTACGAACATTCTGGCATCGACCAAAGAGCTCTGATGCGTGTCGTAGCTGGAATAATAACAGGCAACGACAAAGGAGGCGGTAGTACTTTAACACAGCAATTAGCGAAGAATCTCTTTCCAAGAGGAGAAAACCTCAGCACTATACAACTCGTTATACGCAAGTTCCAAGAATGGGTTACTGCAACAAAGTTGGAGTACAACTATTCTAAAGACGAGATCATCGCCATGTATCTTAACACCGTTTTCTTCGGACATAACGCCTATGGCATCAAGAAGGCATCGGAGACATTCTTCAACCTTGAACCTAAAGACCTAAACATAGAACAGGCTGCTCTCATGGCAGGCGTCGTCAACGCCCCATCACGTTTCAGCCCGATAAGAAATCCGGAGAGAGCTTTACAACGTCGTAACTTAGTCATCAGCCAGATGGCTACATACGGCTTCATCACACAAGAAGAATGCGACTCTATCTCTCAGATACCTATCGACATGTCGAAGTTCGGAGTCTTAGATCATAACACCGGGCAAGCCACATATCTCCGCGAATATCTAAGACAGACCCTCACCGATTGGGCTAAAGAGAACACAAAACCCGATGGCACTCCATATAACATATACAAAGACGGCCTTAAGATTTATACCACCATCGATTCAAGAATGCAGAAATATGCTGAAGAAGCTGTAAGAGAACATTTAGCATTAGACCTTCAGCCTGCTTTCAACAGACATTGGAAAGGATATACCAACGCGCCATTCTCTCTTGAGAAAGATGAGATCAAAGATCTCATGGAGATATCTATGAAACGTTCCGAACGTTATCGTAAGATGAAGAAAGAAGGTATCGACATCGACTCTATCAGAAAGAATTTCAACACTCCTACTGAGATGACCATCTTCTCATGGGACGGTCCTATCGACACTGTCATGACGCCTATGGACTCGATGCGTTACTTCAAGTCATTCTTGCAGTCATCGTTGATGTCGGTAGAGTCGCATACAGGACATGTTAAAGCTTATGTTGGCGGCATCGACTATAGATTCTTCAAATATGACCATGTGACGCAGGCTCGCCGCCAAGTAGGTTCTACCTTTAAGCCTTTCCTCTACTCCTTGGCGATGCAAGAAGGAGAATACACACCATGTACCACAGTACCTAACATCAGTTATAGCATTGAGATGCCCGACGGCAAGTTCTGGGAGCCTCGTGATGCAGGCAAAACGAAACTTGGCGAAGAGGTCACGCTGAAATGGGCCTTGGCTCACTCCAACAACCGCATCTCCACCTTCCTCATGAAACAATTTGGTCCTGAAGCCGTGATACAGATGGCTCGTCGTATGGGTGTCACCTCCCCCATCGAATCAGTGCCGTCGATATGTCTCGGCGTATGCGACATCTCACTATATGAGATGGTAGGTGCAATGAACACCTTCGCCAACAAGGGCGTTTATATCAAGCCTTTCTTCATAACTAAGATAGAAGATAAAAACGGTAACGTGATAGAATATTTCGACACAGAACAAGTGGAGGCGATGGATAACGTCACAGCTTATAAGATGATAGAGCTGATGAAAGGCGTAGTCCAAATCGGCACCGGCGTTCGTCTGAAATATAAATACGGACTGAGAAATCCTATTGCAGGCAAAACAGGGACGACACAGAACCAAAGCGATGGATGGTTTATGGGTATCACACCCGACCTCACCACCGGCGTATGGACTGGTGCAGAAGATAGAGCCGTCCACTTCAGGACGATAGGTCTCGGTCAAGGTTCTAACATGGCTCTTCCAATATGGGCTTTATATATGCAGAAAGTCTATGCCGATAGCACTCTTAACATAAGCAAAGGCGACTTCGAGAAACCTCTTAGCGATGTAGCATTGGAGTTCGACTGCGAGCTTTATGAACAAGAACAAAGTCAGAAAAATCAGGCTATCGAGGAAGAAGAAGAGTTTTGATAATGAATAATGTATAATGAATAATGTACAGTGTATAATTAGGAATGTGAGGATACATTGAATGTGTCAAGAAAGAAAGATTCTTTAAAATTTAAAATTAGGAATAATTGTTAATTATACATTGTTAATTGTAAATTAAATATAGTTATGGCTTCAAATTTCGTCGATTATGTAAAGGTATTCTGTCGTTCTGGCAAGGGCGGAGGTGGTTCAATGCACTTTCATCGTGCCAAGTATGTCCCCAAAGGTGGTCCTGATGGTGGCGATGGCGGCAAAGGTGGTGATGTCATCATGAGAGGTAACGCTCAGTTATGGACACTGCTGCATCTTCGTTATACAAAACACCTATATGCCGAAGACGGCGGCAACGGTGGCGACGCTCTGAAGACAGGAGCTAACGGAAAAAACATATATATCGACGTACCTCTTGGCACCGTAGCATACGACGCTGAGACAAGAGAACATCTTGGAGAGATAACAGAAGACAAACAAGAGATAGTCTTGATGAAAGGCGGACGTGGTGGCAAAGGCAACGCCTTCTTCAAAACAGCAACGATGCAGGCTCCTAAGTTCTCACAGCCAGGAGAGCCTTCCGTAGAAGGATGGGTTGTGATAGAACTGAAACTCCTCGCCGACGTAGGTCTCGTAGGATTCCCCAACGCCGGAAAATCGACACTGCTATCAGTAGTGTCGGCAGCTAAGCCTGAGATAGCTGACTATCCTTTCACCACCTTGACACCTAACCTCGGCATTGTGCCTTACTATGACATGAAGTCGTTCATCATGGCTGACATCCCGGGCATCATAGAAGGCGCTGCAGAAGGCAAAGGCCTCGGACTTCGTTTCTTACGTCATATCGAGAGAAACTCAATACTACTCTTCATGGTGGCAGCCGACAGCGAAAACGTCAAAGAGACATACGACATTCTCCTCAAAGAGTTGAAGAAATATAATCCTGAATTGTTAGATAAGAGACGCATACTCGCAATAAGTAAAAGCGACCTCATCGATGAACAACAAAGGAAAGACATCAAGAAACATCTTCCTAAGAAAATACCTCATATCTTCATAAGCTCGGCAATGGGCGAAGGCATCAAAGAACTTAAAGATCTAATATGGCAAAGTTTAACAACAGAAGAAGAATGAGTGTAAGTCAACGAGTCGCTAAGTCACCGAGTCGCCAAGTCAGTGTCAATGTCATTGCCAGCGTCTGTGCATGCATTCTCCTCATGGCTTATAGCCTAACAGCCAATAGCCAGCAGTCAACGAATACGGTACTATTAACAGAATATAACGAAATACTCAAGGATGTATTAGATTATAGATATAAAGGAGGTAGCGGCGCTTTTGAACGCGACTTCTTCCTCAACGTCGATTATAACAAAATATCTCGTCAGAGTTGTACCATAGGAACAACGGTGATGCAGTTTACTGTCAACTGCGACGGAACACTCGGTGAGTTTAGCATCATCAACCCTCTCAACGACTATCTCAGCTCACAGCTCAACAAATTCTTCCTCATGACAAATGGCAACTGGAACGAATGCCAAAATAGCGACTACGAATATTTCGAGATACCAATAGTATTTACAATTGAAGGTCTCGAAACAGAAGCAGTAGGTTTCATAACACATTACGACGAAGAAGAAGGCTGTCCTTGTAAAGACGACAGTTATTTCCAAAAAGAATTTGAGAAACATAAAAACAAGAGACCTAAAAAAGCATTAAGAGCTTTAGAAGAACTGATAAGAAGAAATCCTTATAACGAGTATTACATAGAGGAAAGAAATAAACTCATAACTCAATGACTTTATCAGACATAAGAAAACATGAGCTTCATCACAAATCTTGATACTGAATTATTCTTATTCCTTAACGGACTTCATGTCGATTGGCTCGACCCTGTCATGACATTCATCTCTGGGAAAATCACATGGGCTCCATTTTATCTCGTGCTTCTATTCTTAGTGATAAAGAATTATAAAAGACAGAGCATATTGATAATAACAGCTATAGTGTTATTGATTTTCTGTTCTGATCAGATCTCATCAGGTATCTTCAAGCCTATCTTTGAGCGTCCACGTCCTTGTCATAATGAAGCGATAAAAGACATGGTATATCTTCCTAATGGACATTGCGGTGGAGCCTATGGATTTATCTCATCTCACGCATGTAACACTTTCGCCCTCGCCGTCTTCATCACACATATCTTAAGAAAATATTACAAAAAGATAGCATGGGTGATGTTTATTTGGGCTGCATTAGTTGCATACAGCAGAATATATATGGGAGTTCATTATCCTGGCGACGTCATAGTAGGAGCTATCGTAGGCGTTATAACAGGCTTCATTATTAGTAAGGTTTATGATTGGTTTTCTGACAAGATAAAAAAGAAGACGCCACAAGAGTGACGTCTTCTTTTGTTATATCATTTTCTGTCGAAGAAGATACTCTTACCTTTGACAGCAAGAGGCAACGCCAACACCATGTTACATTGTGGCATCATGTCGAGAGCGAGTACCGCCTGACCGACAGAGAACATCACTCTATTGTCAACACGCATATCAGCAGCAAGAGAAACAGCAGATCCGATGGCAATACCTAAGTCGTTGGCATTAAAGAAACAAGGGACGTTCTTAGGCTTCTCGCCACATGTTGGAAAGCCACAGGCTCCACAATTTAATCCCAGAGGGCTGATCTTCATTCCAAACAATACTATCGCACCGCTATTCATAATATTATCGGCATCACGACTAAAAAACTCCATCTCACGTTCAACAGCAAGTTGTCTCATCTTATTCGCAATATCGACTATAGCCTCGTCGGTAGCTACTGCCAAGACCATGTTATCTACACCTCTTGCCTTAGGAGCTGTGCGCGCCGCCGTCATCAACATCTTAGCGATGTCTTTGATATTATCATTCCTGATGTCTTCTTCAAATGTTATCATATCACATTATTTATATAACTCCTGGTATTCTCATCCATTCTCTGCCTTCAGCGCAGCAAGCTTCAACTTCAGCTACTGTCTTTGGTATAGGACGACCGAGAACTCTGATGCCGTCGTTGGTGACTAACAAATCGTCTTCAATTCTGATTCCACCGAAGTCTTTGTAAGTCTCAACTTTATCGTAGTTGATGAATTCTTTATGCTTACCTTCTGCTTTCCAGATGTCAATCAAAGTAGGAATGAAATAGATTCCAGGCTCATCGGTAACGACCATTCCAGGTTTTAGAACCTTGCCACAACGTAATCCTCTGAAGCCTTCTTTTGTTGCACGTAGAGTCTCTGCATCGTAACCTACGTTATTCTCGCCGAGACCTTCCATATCGTGAACATCCATACCGAGAGCATGACCTAAACCGTGAGGCATAAATAGATAATGTGCGCCAGCAGCGAGAGCGTCATCGACATTACCTTTCATCAAGCCGACAGCATTCAAGCCCTCGATGATAGTGCGACAAGCCAAAACGTGCATATCGAAATATCTGTTGAAAGGACGAGTGTTGTTGATGACTTCCATATTGGCTTTCAACACGATGTTGTAAATATCGCTCTGACGTGAGTTGAACTTACCGCCTACAGGGATAGTACGAGTGAAGTCGGAAGCGTAATAATTCTTTGTTTCAGCGCCAGCGTCGCATACCACCATTCTTCCTTCTTGAAGCACGTTGTTATGATTGTGGTTATGCAAGGTCTGACCATCGACGCTCAATATCACAGGGAATGAAACGCCGTAGCCGTTAGAGATAGCGATGCCTTCCACTGCGCCAGCTATTTCCTGTTCTATCACACCTGGCTTACACATCTTCATCGCTGTGGTGTGCATGAAATATGCGGTATTAGCAGCCTTTTCCATATCTTCAACCTCGATATCAGATTTAATCTCACGAAGCTTAACGACTTCTGTTATAAGCTCCTGACTTACATATTTAGAAAGACTATCGATGTCGGTGTTAAACCATTTAGCGAGTTTTATTTTCATGTCGCCGCGATAAGGAGGAAGGATATGGATTTGTCTTCCTTTATTGACAGCATCGCGGAGATATTCGCCGAAGCCGTTGATGTCGCGGGTTTGTTTGACGGCTATCATCTCGCCTTGCTCAGTAAGAGAAGGAAGGTTGCCGCACCAAATAATGTCGTCTATTGTTATTTCTCTACCGAAGAGAATCTCCTCGCCCGACTCGAAGTCGATAACACCGACCAAGTCAGGAGTATCTAAACCGAAGAAATAAGCGAAGTTACTATCTTGACGATAGCGATAAGTGTTGTCTGGATAATTGAGAGAAGCCTCGTCATTAGCAGGGAAGAAGGCTATACCTTTAAGCCCTGATTTCAATAAAGCGGCGCGACGGCTCGCGAAGATTTCTTTTGCAAACATAGTTATTTATTTTTTATTGATACCTCATTTTTTTTGAAACGCATCAATGTTTGCTTATATTTTGCAAGAAGCATTGATACGTCTCTACCTTATCATTTTTCTTGTTGCAACAAAAATAATAATTTTTGTCGTTATATTCTTCTTTTTGATTTAATAAAATGTTATATTTGCAAAAACTATTCGCGTCATTATTTGACGTGAATAATGCAAATAATCACGTCATAGGAGAGAAATATTATGAGAGCTATCTGGATATGGCAGCAGAATGATTGGCCTAAATTCTACTGGGATGACAGTAAGGTTATCACCATACTATCGCGTGTCAGAATGTTAC
>SUWU01000015.1 GCA_015061295.1 Lentimicrobiaceae bacterium | reverse complement strand
ACGCGATGACTGCCGAGCACGGCATGATAATGAGTTTCTTCAAGTTCGCCATCTTAGGAACATTCGGTGAGATGTTGGCTTTGAGAATACGCAAAGGCTGTTACATAGAAAAAGGCTTCGGTCTCTTACCTAAAATGTTGGTATGGGGATTCCTCGGCATCATCATTGCATCAGCCATGACGATATTCAAAACCGGAACAGTAGCATTGTTAGAGAAAGGCTTCGGCGTCTCAGAAGCAGGCGCATGGTTCAGAGGCGACTTCAGCGGAGGTAAAGTCTTCGTAGCCTTGTTAGTCAGCGTTTTAATGAACACCATCTTCGCACCTGTCTTCATGACATTCCATAAAGTGACAGACATCCACATCGCCGAGACAGGCGGAACATTAAAAGGATTCTTCTGCAATAAGTTGAAGATACAAGAAACAATAGCACATAAAATCAACTGGGACTTACAGTATGGCTTTGTTTTCAAGAAGACCATACCATTGTTCTGGTATCCAGCTCATACAATCACATTCCTATTGCCAGGAAATTATCAAGTGTTGTTCGCAGCATTCCTTGGAGTAGTCTTAGGATTGATATTGAGCATTAAGAAGTAAAGGTGTAAAGACATAAAGTCGCAAAGGTAATAAGCCTCCCATGCGAGTCGCAAGACAGCACACTTGGGAGGCGTTACTTATTTTAGGTTCTGTAAACATACAACACAATTCACTCCTTGTCAAGCAAAATATAGTTAAAAATTATTAACATTCAAGGAGTTATAAGAATACAATTATATTAATCATCTTTCAAATTACTCTTAATTCTTTTTACAGTATGTTTTATTTTTCCTATAACAAAGTTTAACTCTAAAACAGACTCCGTTTCTGTAGTTTCTAAATCTGGCATTACAATATCCGAAAGTAGTTCTCCCAAACGATTCATCTTTTCGCTTTGTTTAGTTTTATCAGCCTCTTTATGCAAGTCTATCAATTCTTGTTTCACACTTCTTACTTTCACAAATGTTTCTATTATTGCAAAAGTTATCTCAATAGATTTTTTACTTCTTAATATTGTAGCGAGCATATACAATCATTTCTCTGTAAACGCCTTAGGTAAGTATCTGTTTTTGTTTGATACTTTTGTGGTCGAAAATTTCGACCGTAAAAGTATCAATTCCTTTTCTGTTAGCTCAAACATATAATCATCGGGAAATTTGTCAGGATTATTCTTGACAGCTTCATTTATTCTTTTGGTTTCCACACCGTATAAAGAGGCTATATCAGCATCAAGAATTACTTGAACACCTCTGATTTCTACAATTAACGATTGTACTGATTGTAATGCCAAATCTTTTTTATTTTCCATAAACTTTGATTTTGGGTTCTGCAAATATACAACACAATTCAATCCTTGTCAAGGAAAATAAAGTTAAAAATTATTAACATTCAAGGGGTTATAAATATACATTAATTAATAATTACATCAATATAGTGATAAAAAAAAATCCCTGCGACAATTCAAGGTAAAAAGAAAATGTCGCAGGGAAACTTGATTAATATTTTATCACTTATCAAAGATCGACATAGTACTTTAGTGAATTATATGCAGCATACCAATGACCTTCAGAATCTTTCATCAGAACACCTCTTGTGCTATTGTGTTCTATATGTCTGCAATAATCATTACCATCAGGATTAAAATCAATTGCCCAATAGTAAGAGTTACACATACCTTCTTTTTGAAATATGTCAAAATTTATTTTCCTTCCACTTTCACTTCTTCCTAAATATGTACCAATATATGTATATTCATCACAATCATCTGACATTGCTGTTAATTCTTCAGTTGGCACATTGTTATCATTTGTTTTATATGAACTTAAGACGAATGTTGCGCTAAAAAGAACAGCACATACCAATACTAAAAATAATTTTTTCATTTTTCTTTAATTTAAATAATTCATTTCCTACTCACTTCACGGCTTTTCGGTTACTCCATCAGTACCTCTTGGAATCTCAGATACGCACATAAAAAAACGCGGTACTTTTTGTTATCCCTGCTCAGAGGTGTTTGGCGTAACCCAGACAGTAGAATAACCAAAAGCCCGCGAATTTATCGCAGGCATTCTAACCATTATTCTTTCCTGTCTTTTTAGTCGCCAAACTTTCTGAGCAGAAGAATAAAGCTAAAACGCTTTTCCAATATTTATAATGTACGTATCAAATACGTCAATCGTTCATAGGCAATTTATTTTAGTTAATATTTTATTTTTATTACGGAGCAAAAGTAATAATTAATTCTTAATATACCAAGTTTAATTATACCGAATTCGGTACAATAAAATCGCAATTCACCAAATGAATATTTTAGAGAACACAAACAAGCGAGAATTATTAAAACAAAACAGGACGCGATGAATCGCGTCTCTACATTGTCAATTGTTAATTGTCAACTGTAAATTGTTAATTAATCAAAACCTCCGCCGCTCTCATCGCTTCGGCAGTGACTTCGGCATTGGAAAGCATCTTCGCGATTTCCATGATGCGTTCTTCACGAGTCAGAGTTCTGATGTTGGAACGTGTCTTTTCATCAACAATATCTTTGTAGACAAAGAAATGGTTCTTGGCTTTACTTGCGACTTGTGGCAAGTGAGTGATACTTACGAGCTGCAGCGTCTCTCCCATCACTTTCATGATGTCGCCGAGTTTAGATGCGACTTCACCAGAAACGCCTGTGTCAATCTCATCGAAAATCAAAGTCGGGATATAATTGTTTTTCGCTGCCACGCTCTTAATCGCTAACATCAAACGAGACAACTCCCCGCCCGAAGCGGCTTTCGCCATGTTCTCAGGAGCGTATCCTTTGTTAGCAGAAAACATAAATGTCACAGCATCAGTTCCGTTAGCATTCAGCTCCTTAACATTTTCAATCTTTATCTCAAAGACAGCGTATGGCATCGCAAGCTGATGTATGACAGAAGTCACTTCTTTCTCAAATGAAGTCTTAGCTTTCAAACGTCGCTTATTCAATTCTGAAGCCTTCGACATCAAGTCCTTTTCCAACTTCTTGACTTCCTTATCCTTATCTTCAAGTATCTCGTCAATATTTGAAAACTCATCTACTTTTTTCTTAATATCTTCTCTCAATTGAAGTAATTGTGAATAATCGTTAAGATGATGTTTCATCATAAGTCGCTGAATTATATCGAAACGTTCTTGAAGCATCTCGAGAGACGAAATATCTGCAGAATCTTCCTGAAGATTATTTAAATCAGAGCAAATATCCTTCAGTTCAATCTTAACGGAATTAAGTCGCTCCGACATAGAATCGAGTTCAGGGACATATCGTTTCAGCTTATCCACATTATACAATAAGGTGTTCAATCCATCTAACAGCGACTGATTCTCATTTTCAAGTATGTTTGTCGATTCAGCGAGAAGTCGGTTTATCTCTTCCTGATTTTCAAGAAATTCGATCTTCTGATAAAGTTCTTCATATTCATTTTCAAGAAGATTAGCTTTCAGCATCTCATCTAACTGAAACTTAAGATAATCGTTTTCATCAATATTATTTATCGATTTCTGACGAAGTTTAAGCAATTCGTTTTTAGCTGAAGTATATTGACGATACGACTTCTGATATTCCATCAACAACTCATTATTATTGGCAGCATCGTCTAATAATGAAAGCTGAAAATCAGGGTTACAGAGAAGCAACGAATCATGTTGCGAATGAATATCAACAAGTTGAGCGCCTAATTCTTTTAATATTTGTAATGATACGGGAGTGTCGTTGATAAAAGAACGTGATTTTTTCTGAGGCGTAAGCTCACGACGTATGATACATTCTTCATCGAAGTCAATGTCATTCTCTTCAAAAAAAGATTTAAGTCTCTCAGCGACTCGGTGACTCGGTGACTCAGTGTCTTGCAAAAAAAACGTCGCTTCCACCACACATTTTTTTGTCTCATCGAAGAGGATGTTAGAGTCTGCACGATTACCGAGCACGAAGCCAAGAGCACCTAATAATATAGACTTTCCCGCGCCTGTTTCGCCAGTAATGACAGAGAAACCATTATCAAAATCAACGGATAATGAAGCTATTAAAGCATAGTTTGATATTGATAATTTCTGCAACATAATTATTTTCTTCCCGACAATATTTCCTCATATTCTGAAGCATGAGCAGGATCTATTTCTCTGAGAATGTTAATAGCTTTCGTCTTTTCCTGTTGATTTCCTGCTGTATATACAGACTTCCACTCATTACGTTTTGTATCGTTTAGGATCTGTAAAAAGAAGAGATTTGGTTTTTCCGAATACATTTTCTGTATATATGTCAACGATTTTGTTATTGCAGCTCTACCCTCTTCCTGTTTTGTTGACATCATATCAATTCCCAATCTATGATATTCGTAAGCATATTGGCGCAAAGGTTTATATGCTGCATTAGTCATATTTTCGCAGAGCCAATATCTATTTTTATTATCATCGAAAGCTTTCCATCCTGCTTCCATAGCATTCTGTGATGACATCACAATTTGGTCAGCCATTTTAAAGAACGGGTCGCCTCCATACAATCCGAAAGTATCGAAATATAATCCGAGACAATAATAGGCATAGAATGCGAGTGTGGAAGTCAGGTTTGACATATACATATTCTCGTTAAAGTCCATTGGTTGAGACTCAATATATTCGAAGGTAAAATCTTGATCTATGAAGTTAAACAAAGGAGTATTATAAGACGCTTTGTAGGAAGGGCGACGTAATGCGATATTAAGTTCAGCCTCGATAATGTTTCCATTTTTACTTTTCACATTAATAACCATAGCGCCTTCTATTTTCTCTTCGGGTTTCAGTTCCACATTTGTCCATACTCGGTTATTCATGAAATTCGTCACACCTTCTTTAAGAGATTCAAAAGCACGTTGATCTGTTCCTGCCACCTGTGCTGTCGATACTGTCACATCGAAGTTAAACTCTTGAGCTTTAATAGCATTACTTAGCACGAGAAAGCAAGTAACAAGTAATAAGAGAGTTATTTTTTTCATATTATTTCATATATTGATAGATCACGTTTGTCAAGTCTGAAGCCACTTCATTTTTAGGTTTAAGGTCAAATTCATGTATATCATCATTCTTAGTAATGACAGTAATTTTATTTGTCTTTGTCTTAAAGCCCACTCCTGCTTCATTCATTTCATTAAGAACGATAATATCGATATTTTTGGTATGCAATTTCTTTTTTGCATTTGTTAATCCATTCTCTGTTTCGAGGGCGAATCCCACAACGAGTTGATTATCTTTCTTTTGACTCCCTATCGTCTTCAGAATATCGTCTGTTTTAACGAGTTTGAGTGTCAAAGTATCCTCATCAGGATTTTTCTTTATCTTTTGATCTGCCACTATTTCTGGTCGGAAGTCAGCCACTGCTGCACTCAGCACAGCCACATCTGATTTAGGGAAGAAAGTCATCGTGGCGTTATACATTTCTTTTGCCGATGTTATTGGTAGCACTGTGATATTCTTTCTATTTGGATTTATACTTGAAGGTCCAAGTATCAGAGTCACTTCTGCTCCTTGATCTGCGAACGCGCGTGCTATCTCCACTCCCATAAGTCCAGAGCTATGATTTCCAATAAACCTCACTGGATCTATCGCCTCATAAGTTGGTCCTGCTGTAACGAGTATCTTCTTACCTTTGAAGCGTTGCTTTGTCTGAAAGAATGTTTTTATCTTCTCATAAATTTCTTTAGGTTCTTCCATACGTCCCTCTCCACAGAGACCACTAGCGAGTTCTCCCGACGAAGGAGCTATAAAGACATTACCTCTTTCCACTAAAGTCTTTATATTACATTGCGTTGCCTGATGTTTGTACATATCAAGGTCCATTGCTGGAGCAAACATAATCGGGCATTTAGCTGACAGACATACAGTAAGAAGATAATTATCTGCCATGCCATGAGCCATCTTTGCGATGGTGTTCGCTGAAGCTGGAGCAATAACGAAGAGGTCCGCCCACAATCCTAGTTCTACATGGCTCTCCCACTTCCCTGTCTTCTCATCGAATCCATGAGATATTACGGGATTACCGCTGAGAGTAGATAAAGTAAGAGGCGTAACGAAATCTTTTGCAGAAGGTGTCATCACGACTCTTACATCGGCACCATCTTTTTTAAGAAGACGTACCAAAAGAGGAATCTTATAGGCGGCAATGCTACCTGTAATTCCTATTAGGATTTTTTTCCCGGTTAGCATTGTGACATATTAAATTAAAAATCGCCTTCGTTTTCCTTATTAGGATTACGGTAATAAATACGATCGTTTAAAAACTCATCGATAGCTTCCAATGTTGGCTTTGGTCTTCTTTCATAACGTTTCACCAAATCTATCTGTTCTTTATTTTCAAAGACCTCCTCTAAGCTATCATTATTTGATGCAAACTCTTCTATTTTTTTGTAGAGTTCCTCTTTCCTTTCGGCAGCAATTTGATCCGATCTCTTTGCCATGATAGCTACTGTTTCATAAATATTACCTGTTCCTACATAAAACTGATCTTTCTGACGAGTGATACAGGTCGTTGTCTCTGAATTGTTCTTCTTGATGTCCATTTATTTCGTTTTAATATTTGTTAATTCTTGATTTATCTTGTTTACTATTGGTTCTAAAGACTTCACATATTTGCTATCGGGATACATATACGTCAAAGTATTATATTTCTCGAGAGCCAATTCATAACGTTCTCTTTGTTTTGATTCAATACTATTTTGAGCATAATTATAATATGTCAAAACCATGTAGTTGATAACTTCCTCGCGATGTGGTGTTGTTGGATACTCTTTTATAAAGCTCTCAAAACTTGCTATTGCAGCCTGATACTCATCCATTTTGTAATAGAGCATACATGTATTGAAATCTTTCTCTTGCAACTTATAATTCAAGGTATCCATTATGACATTGGCACTATCTATCAACGTACTTTGCGGATACAGGTCTAAAAAATTCTGCAACTCACTGATAGCCGTATATGTCTGTGTCTGATCTAATGAAACTTTTGGAGATTCAAGATAATAGCAACATGCACTTCTAAAAAGTGACGACTCCGCTCTTTTTGAAAATGGATAATTCACAACAAAACGTTTGTAATAATGACTTGCTATCTCGTAATCACGCATATTATAGTAACATTCTGCTGTATAAAAAGCTACTTCTTCACCTTGTGGCTTACCTCTATAAGCTGCTTGCAAAACATCAAACAATTGCAAAGCTCTATTATAGTCTTTCTTTTCATAATACGACATAGCTGCTTGATACTTAAGCTCATTATCTGTACTCTTAAGCAACTGCGCATGTTTGTTACACGATAACAAACCTATAAAACAGACCACAAATATCGATATTAAAAACTTATTACTTCGCATAGTGCAAAAATACATTATTTTATTTTTCAATAACCATTTTTATTACAAAATATTATCACAAAAAACTATTCTATAACAACTTTCTCTACTATCTGTTTATCTTCAATGATAATACTGAGAAAATATAGTCCTTTTTTAAGATTTGTCACTTCAATATTACTAAGCACATCTTCTTTATAAGATCTCATAACAATCTGTCCTTGTGTATTATACAATATCCAATTAGATATTATATCTCCTGTATCACTCTCAACTACAATCACATCTTTCGTTGGATTAGGGTAAATTGACACCATATCATTGCAATGATATTCGTCAACATCTACAGGGTCTGTGCATCTAACTATCGCTTTCCATCCACTATCGTTAGTTGCAATATCTGATGAGAAACTTAATGTAAGAGTTCCTTCTAAATTGGTGGCAGTTATTATTTCTGGCAACGATGATCCACTTAACGTAGCAACACATTCTGAATCTATCACTGATTTACCATCGTAAACCTTTAAAATATCATTATTTTCTTCAGTTGAGAACTCAAGAAATTCAATTTGTATCATAGCGCCTTTTGCTGATGGTCTGAAAGTAATAACACTAAGTTCATTATCCGAATAATTATCATCATCACCTCCAGAATCATAGAAATATGCGTTACAAGTGACTATAGTAGTGTCTTTCATAGTATAAGACTCCTCTGTCAACATCTCAACATTTAAATCGATCCGTTCTCCATCATCAACACTAACCGTATCATATACAGTTGTATATCCTTTAGACTCAATCATAACGATATATTCTCCAGCTTTTATCGGTCGATGAAAATCCCCATAAGGCAGCTGTGTTTTCACCACTGAATAATCCTCATCATGATCAAGTATTTTAATTGTTGCCTCAACAGCATTTTTTGTATATGAATCAATCACTTTACCATGAATACCATTGATACACTGATTCATATAAGCAAATATAGAATTAATATTATATGACCAAAAATCTGGCATCTCATATGCGGGCGGGCATTTCTGAAGAGAGCATTCTATTGTAACCTCTCGACATTGTTGATAATAGTTCATATAATCCTGACGGCTACCATTTATCACATACCAATCAGCCCCATTGGTAATACCGTCATTCATATCTGTCATATAGTTATTGTTAACCTCTTGAGCGAGATCTGCATACTCTCTACTAACATATTGCCACCATTCATCATCGACATGACGCTTATAATCATTATCCCAAGGATAGTTAATCAATTCTGCGCCACCATGATATGTTGCAGACATCGTAAATTGGTGTTCTTCTGCAAACTGCATTAACATCTCTGTCTCTGGAGCATACTCGTTACCATCAGGATGAGAACCATTTTTATAATCTGGATAGTTACGATTTAAATCTACACCATCAGCATTATACCTCCGCGACCCATAAACAGTATGATTACCAGAATAATACGTACCATCAGGATTTACATTGGGACATATAAATATATCCAAATTATCCATCACCTTGCGAACTTCTGGAAGTTCCTCATTTGTCAGAAGATAATCTATAAGTCTCAGCAGCAGCATAAAACCCGTAGTCTCATCTCCATGAATTGTTGACACATACAAAAATTTCGGCTTATTTTCTATCACCCCATCATTTATCCTTGCAACTAATATCTTACGTCCACTTTCTAAGACACCTAATTCCGATATGGAACATTTCTCTGGAAATCTTTCCGCAAAATCATACATCATCGACTCATAAGCCTCATAAGTTGGGTATTGATCCCATGAATATTCTTCACGACACTTATTGTCATACATATCATATTCAACAAGCATTGATGGCGGTGTTAACAATGACGTTTTCACACCCAAAGATATGATTCTCTCATATTGCTCAGCATTCGCATATGCCACAACCCTATCATCATTTATCTTATCTATAGATACGATTGCAGATATTTCTTTTATATCATAATTATCATTGAGTTCAAACTCAAAATAATACTCATTACGTTCTCTCATCAGGGAACACATATCCTCTTGAGAGAAAAGGTTTACGACGAAAAACGCAAACAAAATGAGTATATAAAATCTTTTCATATCTTCTTCATATTGTTGAATTCTGTTTCTATATCAGCTTTAACAACATCACTAACTGGCACCAATGGCAGACGCAACACATTCTTACACAAGTTATTGTAAGCCATAAGACATTTTATCCCAGAAGGATTCCCATCAGCAAATATAAGATTATTCATTTTCAATAGTTTGTAATGGATATCTCTCGCCATCATAGCATTATCTTCCATCATCGCCTTTACCATTTCACAGAACAGCTCTGGATATCCGTTTGCAGCGACTGATATAACACCTTTTGCTCCGAGTGCCATCAATGGTTGAGTTATTCCATCATCGCCAGATAAAACGTCAAAATCAGCGGGTTTATCTCTTAATATCTCCATAATTTGCTGCATGTTACCAGAAGCCTCTTTTACTGCAACGATATTATTGTGTTTAGCTAATTCCACACATGTCGATGCTTGAAGGTTCACACCAACCCTTCCTGGTACATTATACAGAACGACTGGAACAGGCGAGTTATCTGCGACAGCCTCAAAATGCGCTTTCATTCCCCTTTGATTTGGTTTATTGTAATATGGCACCACACTCAATATACCATCTATACCATCAAAATCCTGCGACTTCAAGGATTCTATCAACGATGTTGTATTGTTACCTCCCATTCCGAGAAGTATAGGGCATCTTTTATTAACCACTTTCTTTATAGTCTTGACGACCTTATCTTTTTCCTCTTTTGTTAAAGTAGGAGCTTCCGATGTAGTTCCGAGAGCAACCATAAAATCAGCTCCGTTAGACAATGTATATTCTACAATATTTTCAAGCGATTTATAATCAACCGAGTAATCTTCATTAAATGGAGTTATAAGTGCGACTCCTGTACCTATAAATGGATTATTCTTCATCTTTATTTCCTGATAACATCAATAAATACTTCTTAATTATCTTCAGTCTTTCAACATTATTTTTTTCTATACCAAAATTAAACGTCAGATCATGCAAAGATGAATTATTCTTTACACTCCCTATTTTATAGTTAGAGTTAATCATAGAAACAATATAATCGTTTATCATATCATCTTGATTATCCGACATATTTATAAACAAATCATCAACAAACGACTTCAACGCAATCACTTTCTCATTCTTCAACAATCCCCAAAAATTAAAATCATCATTAGTAATAAAAAGCATTTTATCGCTTTGGAGATAATCTTCTGGAATCACATCATTAATTATGACAAAACGATACCTTTTCGGATTAAACAAAGTCTTAAGGTTTATTTCTAGTTCTTTGATAAATTGTTTTTGGCTTTCATCTACTAAGATTGTAACTACTGGAAATTTATACAATTCAGGCATTACTAACACCCTCTTATATTGTAGTATTTTTTTTATCGTTCTCTTCCTGAGAAATAATACCAAAGACTTTATCATTTTATGACATTTAATTTGCAAATATACGTTTTTAGCTCGAGATATTCAATACATGTTGGATTATTTTTTTCACATACAAACATTATGTAATTATCGTTTTTATATCTTTGCATTCTTTAAACAAACTTCACGATGAAGATAACTATATTAGGCAGTGGCACATCTCAAGGCATCCCGATAATAGGTTGTAACTGCGAAGTTTGTCGTTCAAACGACAAGAGAGACAACCGTTTAAGATCATCTATCCTAATAGAGACTGAATCATCCACTATTTGTATCGATGCTGGTCCAGATTTTCGTTATCAAATGCTAAGAGCTAATGTTAAGAAATTAGATGCCATTTTAATAACTCACGAACACAAAGATCACATCGGTGGTTTAGATGATGTTCGTCCTTTTATATTCTTGCAAAAGGCCCCCATGAAGGTTTACGCTTCTATTAAAGCTCAGGAAGAAATCATGAGAGAATATTCATATGCCTTTGAGCATGAGAACACAAAATATCCTGGCGCACCAGCATTTGAGCTAATCAACATTGATAATAACACTATTAAAGTCAAAGAACTAGAAATAGAACCTATAAAACTAAAGCACTTTACATTAACATCATACGCATTCAGAATTGGCAAGTTCGCATATGTAACAGATCTAAGCGAATTGTCCGAAGAAGCTTTCAACAAACTAATAGGCATAGAATATCTAATCATTGAAGCACTACGTCACGAATCTCATTATTCACATCTCTCTTTACCAGAAGCTATTGATATTGCACAAAGGTTGAAAGTAAAAAAAGCTTGGTTCACCCACATTGGTCATTCTATGGGAAAATCCTCTGTCATCAACCCAACACTTCCTAATAACATGATGCTAGCATACGATGGTCTAGAATTCATTGTTGAATAGACAACAAACCATACCAACAAACAGAGAACAATAATAACTACAAATGATGAATATGAACGATATACAAAAGATAAACTTCGAATTAAGAGATGGAGATAATTTTATCCCATTAATTTCTTTATTGAAAGCCGTAGGCATTGCTGAGTCTGGCAGTATGGCACAGGATGTAGTAACCGCAGGTTTAATTCGTCGTAACAGAGAAATCGAACTACGCAAACGCGCTAAGATCATCTCTGGCGACATCATTGAATTTGAGAATTACGTAATCCATATCAAATAACATTACAAATAAACGAATTACATCTGCGATTATACATCTCTACACTCCTTAAAATTCAATTCCCTGTAAACAATCTAATATCATCATGATTGTGATGACTACCACATTCATGTTCCGAACAGCCTATACCAGAATCCAATATTTCTCCATTCAAATAAGAATGTATCAACTCATCAATATTACCAGAGCAGCCTCTAATAACATTTATGTTATGTTCATTAAGTTTAGACTTAGCACCTTCACCCATATTACCGGCAAGCATCAATTCAACGCCAATATTTTGTAAATCACCTGCAATACCAGACTTACATCCACAACCTTGTGGTGATGCTAACGTCTCTCTATTGACAACTTTATTATTTTCTATAGTAAAAATAGTGTAATGGTCACAATGTCCAAAATGATCATCTACACGCTCATCTCTTGTTGGAACAGCTATCTTCATGATAATTCTAATTGATTTAATACATATACTATCTTAGCATGCAAAAATATCCAATTTTAGCTCACAATCACTCTCCATTCGTAAATAAAATATCTTCCACGACTTTAGATCTTCCATTAATTTGTATAGAACCACCACCTTCTGCCACATACAACTTATTACTTCTTATACCATTAGGAAAAACCACAGATCCAATCTTTTCATCATCGGCATAAATATTGACAACAGTATTAGGAATAGGTTCTGATTGCGGAAACACAACAATATACGTATCCTTTGTAGTTCCACTTACCCCAACCCTACCAGGATAATACGTCTCTTTATTCTGCATATCATCTACCGTTTTTGTTGGATCATCAGGATGAACAGTAGCCACCTTCCTTGTAAATCTTGCTTCAAAGTAATTATAGCATCCCTCATAGTCAAGATAATATTTCTCGCACTCCATTTCAGGAAGATCAATACGTATCACTGATGTTATCACTCCAAGAGTTGTTCTTTCATAATGATATGACGAAGGATATTTCTCTGCCATTACTGTCATTTTACCCATTATAGTATTGCCAATATTACTCATTTTCCCAGTCTGATTTCTCAAATCTCTATATATCAAGGAATCCTTTCTTTGCGCTGTACCACCAACATAATAAATGTTACGCTTGAGATAATCAGCCAATGGGCTCTGATTATAATAACATGCAAAATTCAAATGTCCTGGATACTGCGATGTCGCAGAATTTTTCATAAAATGCGGTTCGTAAAATCTGAGGTTAAAAAGGTAAAGCATATCTTTAGTTGACCACTCAAGATAACCCGTCGAGTCAAATAACGCTCTGGAATATGGCATTTCAACATCTCCATGCAACTTTACCATACAACCTTCTTCTTGTTCTATAAACTCATCATCTGGTTTACACTGCACTAAAAACATCATCAACGCAAGAGCAACAAAAACATCAATTCTTTTCATAGCACACCTCCTTCTTTCTTAAAACTACATAAAACAAACCACATAAAAGCAACACTAATAAACCACCGTGCAATGGTACCGGAACAGTTTCTACCTCCATATTCGTAAGTCCAAAACACCCAAACACTCCCATAGCTCTCGTATCATCCGAATAGTTTTCATAAAAAAAGGAATCTGTCTGTGCAACTACTTGTAGCAATGGCGTACACAAAAGTAGCAAAACAAGAAAATAAAATTTCTTTTTCATTTCATTTTGATTTTTTGGTTAATAAATAAGGTTTATAAATCTCTAATATTTCAATGCAAAATTACTATATATTACTATCAGTTGTCAAGACCAATGCTCAGTATTTTTATTAAAAACGAACAAAAATGATAAAAAAGTCAATTTTAACATTTAAACACTAATACATATTAACATATTTACTCACATCATATCATTCTCATAATCTCTGAAGGAGACCTCTGCTGCATTATCAAATCTCGCATTATATCCATAAAAGGTTGTATATGAGCATAGAATAGTCTATATCCATCACATAAGCAATTCAATCCTTTATCAGTCTTATCTATTTTCAAGAATCTATGTTTAGGACATTCACCATGACACACATGAAAGAGATCGCAGCTAAAACATTTTCGTGGCAACAAATTTCTTTTATTAATTCCGAACTCGACCATCTGACTTGATGATACAATATCATATATGTCATTTTCTGCAATATTACCTAATCTATATTCCGGATATACAAAATGGTCACACGGATACACATCTCCATTATGTTCCACCACAGCGTTAAGCCCACATGTATCTGAATACGCGCAACATCCGCATTCCACTCCACAAATATTTGCCAATGTAGAATCAAACAAATTTACAAAATAAGTACCCACATCATTCTTAACCCAACTATCAAATATATCACACATAAATTCACCAAAAGCCATACTCTCCACCGACCAAGGTGCAAGTGTCGCCTCTTTGTAATTAGGAGGTACTATACGACCTAAAGAATTGACATATTCAACAACAGGCATAAACTGCATATATTGGCTACCTATCTGTTTTAAAAACAAATACACCTCAAGCCCTCTACTCTCACTTGCTTTGTTAATTGTCGTCATAGTGTTAAAATCAACATTATGACGATGTAACAGTTCTATTCCTTTGATAACTTTCTTAAACGTTGGATTACCCAACTTATCCTTCCTATACCTATCATGGATATCCTGTGGACCATCAATAGAAACACCTATTAGAAAATTATTGTCTTTAAAGAAAGACGCAAACTCTTCATTTACAAGAACCGCATTAGTCTGTAAAGTATTGCATATCTTCTTATTTCCGCAATACTTATTCTGTAGTTTTATTATCTCTTTGTAATAACCTAATCCAGCCAACAAAGGCTCACCCCCATGCCAATTAAACACAAGTTCTTCTGCTGCATTGGTCTCAACATAGTTTCTAATAATCTTTTCCAACATATCCAATGACATTATACTAACGCCATGATACAATGCAGATTTATCGAGATAATAACAATAATCACAGTTAAGGTTACACATTGACCCAACTGTCTTTATCATCAGATTATACTTCAGCGGCTTACTTATCTTGATAGCATCAGATAACGTTAATGTCTTTTTTAAAATATCATTCACATCTTATCATTTAACAAGATTATTGAAATTTAAATAGTTCCGACTCTGTCCTAACACATTTCATCAGAGAATCAAATTCCGCTATCATATCTGGATATTCTTCCGCCAGATTATATTTCTCAGAGATATCTGTTTTAAGATTGTAAAGTTCTATTTTTCCTTTATTGTAAACATCATATCTAACAGCCTTCCAATCGCCTTTTCGAATAGCTTGTCTCCCATTATTTTCATGAAACTCCCAATATAAATATTCATGTTCACTTTGATTATCACAGCCTTTCAATTCTGGCAAAAATGATATCCCATCAATATTATCAGGCAAATCTATCCCAATAACATCTGCTAATGTTGGCATAAAATCCCAAAATGCAGATATATGATCCGACTCAGAACCCTGTCTCACAACATTATCCCACCTTATGATTAGCGGAACTCTGATTCCTCCTTCATAGAGATCTCTTTTGTATCCTCTTAATTTACCATTACTATCAAAGAAATCAGGATCGGCGCCACCCTCGATATGAGGACCATTGTCGGAAGTAAAAATAATTATCGTATTATCCGCAATTCCAAGACTATCCAACACAGAACACAACTCCCCGACTTGCCTATCAAGTATCGAAACCATAGTTGCAAAAGCAGCATGAGTATATTCTTGCGACCCATATCCTCCATTTTTGTAATAAACACCATCATCGCATCCAGCAAAAGCTCTCTCTTTCTCAAAAAGTGTATCTCCGACAAATAATTTCAATTCACTTTCAGGAACTTTCAACTCAGCATGTGGAAGCACTGATGTGTACCACATAAAAAAGGTAGTATCTCTATTTTCTTTAATAAAATCTATAGCATTGTCGTGTATCAAATATGGAGCATAATCATTTTCATTTTTTTCTTTATTACCTTCCAATAGTATCTTTCTATCATTATGCCACAGATGATACGGATAATAGTTATGAGCAAGACGTTGACAATTATATCCATAAAACTCATCAACATTTTGATTTTCAGGACTTCCCTCTGTACCAGGAGCACCTAAACCCCATTTACCGAAAACCGAAGTCTTGTAACCATTGTCTTTCAACATCTTAAAAATAGTATATATATCAGACGACATAGGATGCTGTCCTTCAACAGGCAATTCTTTATTACCCCTAATCATTGTATGTCCTGTATGTTGTCCTGTTATCAAACAACTCCTTGATGGTGCACTAACAGAAGATCCCGAATAATGCTGCGAAAACATCATTCCCTGCGAAGCCAATCTATCTATATTGGGTGTACTAAACTTCGTCTGTCCCATACATGAAATATCCGCATATCCCAAATCATCTGCCAAGATAAATATTATATTAGGATTTCTAGACTCATCAATATCAGAGTCCGTCATCATTGAAACACAAGAAGTTAAAGATAATGAAACAATAGGCAGATACTTTACAAAGAGTTGCTTTCTATTTTTCTTCATATTATTATTTTTTCATCAATCAACATCTAACTATAACCACTATATCGTTATTAATCTTATACGCAAAATCATAAACTTTTTTATAATATTCCCCTTTTTTAGTTTTATAGAATGACGTAATGTGATTAAAATCAAAATTTTTATCTATTAAATTTTGTTTATTTATTACCTTTCTCGCACCTCGACACAATAAACTCAACACACTTCTATTATGAATTAAGACATTATTAATCTCCTTTATTTGTGCATTTGATTCTTTATTAACATGATAATAATGATTGTTACGACAATTATCATCACAATACTTTTTATCTCTCCTGCCCAACAACGACGCTCCACAAAACAAGCATTCTTTTGTATCTTGTGTTTTGTAGTTCATGACAAGATTTAATTAGAAAACACATATTGCACTATATTAGCTCCCATCTTAAGTGCCTTAAGACGAGTCTCTTCCGAATCATGATGAACACGCTGATCTTCCCATCCATCACCTAGGTCACATTCATACGTAAACAAACACACCATTCTCCCTTGATATATCATAGCCAATGCCTGAGGAGATTTATTATCATGCTCATGAATCTTGGGAAGACCATCAGGGAATGAATATGGAGTTTGGAATATCTCATGAGTATATGGAAGTTCAACCCATTGCAACTCAGGGAACACTTTCTGAATCTGAGCCATAACAAAGTCTTTCATACCATAGTTGTCATCAATATGCAAAAATCCACCAGCGAGTAGATAGTTTCTAAGATTACGTACTTCTTCTTCATCAAACACAACATTACCATGTCCTGTCATGTGAATAAAAGGATAATTAAAAATATCAGGACTGCCCACATCAACAACTGCCACATCAATATTGATATCTGTCTTTAACGACTGATTACAATATTTTACAAGATTTGGTAGGGACGTCGGATTTGAATACCAATCCCCACCTCCTCTATATCTTAAGACTGCAACTTGCGTTTTCTGTGAAAAAGCAGAAAACGACATCAACATTAAAAATATCACGATTACTCTTTTCATAAATTTATGGTTTAAGATTTATCAAAATTTATTTCATCTGATTTATCAATTGTATTGTATGGCATGCTACTATCGCCGCTGTCTCTGTTCTTAGACGAGCTTCACCAAGACTTACTGGGACAAAACCATTTGCTTTTGCCAATTCAACTTCATCCTTAGAGAAATCTCCCTCTGGACCTATCAAAACAAGAACATCGCTACCCTTATCATAGAGATTACATAATTGGTCTTTTACTTCTTCATCAATCCATGCAATAAATTTCTGTCCATGGAAATCTTGTCTCACCAGATTCTCAAAAGTTTGCATCTCCTCTATAATCGGCATATTAGATTTCACAGATTGTTTCATTGCCGCTACCACTATCTTTTTGAATCTCTCAACATTAACCACTCTACGTTCAGAATGATATGACGCAAACAATTTTATTTCATCAATTCCTATCTCAGTAGCTTTTTCTAAAAACCATTCTGTTCTCTCATTCAGTTTGGTTGGCGCTATTGCTATTGATAATTTAAACGCCCTATTATCATAGCCATCTCTTCTATTCAAGAGATTTGCCATTGCTCTTTTGGGGTGTGCATCTATAAGTTCTGCATCAAAAAGACTGCCTTTTCCATTGGTAACGCAAAAGGTATCTCCTTCCCGCATACGTAAGACCCTCACTATATGCTTAGACTCTTCCTCCGGAAAGGAGACATTACCTTCACGTGCATCAGGCAAATAAAAAACATTCATCTTATTCCATTACATTTTTTCTGGCATTGAAATACCGAGCAAACCAGATGCATTACGTAACAATTTAGCTGTCATATCAACCAACTGAAGTCTAAACTCTCTTCTTTTGACATCATCTTCCCTCATGATACTACATTCTTGATAGAACTGGTTAAAATCTTTCGCTAATTCATAAACGTAATTTGCAATCATTGCTGGACTCCTATTTATGGCTGCTTGTTCCAATACTGATTGCCAATTATAAATATTTATCAACAACATTTTTTCTTTTGCATGAAGATCTGTAACACAAACTTCTTTTCCAAATGTAATACCATTATCTTGAGCTTTGCGAATGATAGAACAGATACGTGCATGAGTATATTGAATAAAGGATGCTGTATTACCATTAAAGTCAATCGATTCTTTCGGATCAAACAACATTGTCTTCTTAGGATCTACCTTTAAGATAAAATATTTCAATGCTCCTATACCAAGCATATCATATAATTTCACAGCTTCATCTTCACTCAAACCATGAGCCTTACCGAGTTCTTCTGAAACACCTTTTGCTGTTGCAACCATTTCATCCATCAGATCATCGGCATCAACAACAGTACCTTCCCTAGATTTCATCTTACCATTAGGGAGTTCCACCATGCCATAAGAGAGATGCTCTATATCATTACCCCAGTTTCTTCCTAACCTAACCAAGATTTTTTTCAACACATCGAAATGATAATTCTGTTCATTACCCACTACATATATCAACTTCTTAGGCTGATATTCTTCATAACGAGATTGTGCTGTTCCCAAATCCTGAGTCATATACACCGAGGTACCATCTCTTCGCAGAAGCAACTTCTCATCAAGTCCCTCATCTCTAAGATCGCACCATACGGAACCATCTGGTCTCTTGTATAAGACACCTTCTCTCAAGCCTTCATTCACAAGTTCTTTACCTAAAAGATATGTCTGTGACTCATAATAAATCTTCTCAAACGAAACTCCGAGACGTTTATACGTAATGTCAAAACCATCATAGACCCAGCCATTCATCATTTCCCAGAGCTGTCGCACCTCTGCATCACCAGACTCCCATTTTCTCAACATCTCACGAGTCTCCTGCATCAGCAACGACTTCTCCTCAGCCTCAGCTTTCGCTTTCTCCTTGTCATCTTCTGTCAATTCTTCATAATTAGAAGGCAACAACTGTGAAACCTCTTCCTTGAAACGTTTATCAAACATAACATAGAAATCTCCAATAAGATGATCTCCTTTCTTTCCCGTTGACTCAGGAGTACATCCTTCGCCCCATTTCTGCCATGCTATCATACTTTTACAAATATGAATTCCTCTGTCATTAACAAGATTAACACGTACCACATTCTCACCATTGGCTCGTAAAATCTCCGACACACTCCATCCCAAGAGATTATTACGAATATGACCTAAATGCAATGGCTTATTAGTATTTGGTGATGAATACTCAACAACTATAGGCTGCCCTGTAACTTGTTTCCTTCCTAAATATTCATTTTCATGATTTTCCGCAAAGAATGTAAGCCAATAACTGTCAGAAACAAGCAGATTCAAAAATCCTTTAACTACATTATATTTAGATATTATCTCACTGTTCGCCACAATCTCTCGACCCAACTCATCAGCCATAATTTCTGGCGATTTCTTTGACATTTTAACAAAAGGAAACACCACTATGGTAACGTCACCTTCAAACTCAGGACGTGTCTTCTGAAAATTAACCTGACTAGCAGGGGGCTCTTGTCCATAAAGTTTTGTAAACGCATCTATAAAAAGCTGTCTTAAAATTTCTTCTAACATATTAGTACTATTTTATTACGAGGCACAAAAATAACAAAAATCCACGTATTATTTCATAACTATTTACCGAAAAATAATGTCTTGAATAAACTATAGCTGAATGGAAATGAAACAACTTCATCTAAGTATGGCTTCGGAAATGCTTTCGCCCACGCATTAGGATACACTTTAAATAGTTCACCAGGTAATTTTGCAACGATATCACCAGATATATATATGACACCACCTGACACATCGACATAAGACAACTCACTAAACATTTCAATATCACCGTGATCTGGATTCTCCGACAATATATCGCTCAACATTCTATCTTTAATCTCCTTTGAACGCTGTTCAACAACATTCTTTGCAAAATCTGATTTATACACATAAGAGGCTAACAATCTATTAGCTACAATGCTAAGCATCTCTAAATCTAAGCCAACATCTCCAAAAGTCATCGAAGACAACATCGGC
Organism: Lentimicrobiaceae bacterium; assembly: GCA_015061295.1. Taxonomy (GTDB): domain Bacteria; phylum Bacteroidota; class Bacteroidia; order Bacteroidales; family F082; genus Limimorpha. Next base: position 34,765 of record SUWU01000015.1, on the reverse strand, counting down.
TGTCCGCTAAACCAACACCCTACTCCATGTGCCATAAACGATGTCACCGCATGTGCAACCTCTTCATTTCCAAAGAACAAATATTGTAGCTTATAACCCCTATCATCATATGAAGGTGCATGTATATATGAGTTAAAAATACTCTTAGTCAAACTACTACCAAGCCCATAATACGCAGATCTTGCCACTGCATTCCAATCATCACCTGTCATTTCAAAACTACCATCACCAATAGAAACAAATTCATTAACACCACTTTTCAATGCTCCCGTCAAAGTATTTGCCCCAACTTGAACATACCATGATTGTCCCATCGTGTACTCTGTCAAAAAGCCTTGCACAAATCCAACACCAAACAACAACATTCCCTCTGCAAATGTATCTATTTTATCTGCATTAAAAACTACATTAGAGGCCCCAAAGGCTATCCCCAACACCACACTCTCAACCCACTCTCCTGTCGGATCATTATATTTCAACGGATTATTAAGACAATAACTATATCTATTGAAATTCTGCGACATATGCGGCATTTGAATATTGTTATCAGGACTTATCATCATCGACATCATCGGATCATACATCCTACCATTCATGTTAATCAATCCGAAATCATTGAGATGTTCATGACCCGTATAACCTCTATCAAACATTATCTCATCATTTGTTGGATCTCCATACCAATCATCAGAATCCCTCATATTACCCCACGCATCAAAACTTAATTCTTGCATCTTCTCACCATCTTCGTCTGTGATAACATTCCACGATTCTACATTATCCTTGTGAACATAATATACTGATTCATCGCCATCTTCATCAACGCAATATACTCCAAAAACACCCATAGGACCAACCAAATACGTCAGCATACTACTCACACCATCTTTAACAATAAATTCACTATTACTAACATAAACTTTTGAGTACTCACATCCCTCTTTATCAACATTCATAAAGATCCTATTCCGATCACAGCCATAACCTATATCCAACAATTTATCATCCGACTCCACTCTTGCAACATTATCGAATACAGAATATTTTATATCCTGTTTCAAATACGGAAATATCTCTGCAGCATCTGTCTCAGTTTTAATAATGTTGTACGGCCTCTTATTGTCATATACAGTTTCATACAACACGTCAACACCCTCAGCGTTTTTATATACAATATTTCCTTTATTATCATACTGCATCTCTCCTATCTTTTTCCCATTCAAAGACGTCCCAATCAACCTATCATACTCATCATACTCAAATGTTTCCTTCCTATACTTGCCAACATTCTTACTTCTACTAATCATATTACCAAAATCATCGTATTCATACATATCATTTTGCACCACATTATCTTCCTTTGACGTATAAATATTATTAATCATTGACGTGTATGGATCATATGAGTATAATGTCCTCATGCCATTACCCAATTGAAACTCCGTGATACATCCCAACGAGTTTGTCTTTACAGTCTTCCACAATAAAGTCTCATCTCCTTTATTCTGACATGCCAAATCATATCCCGAGTTTGAATATGTTCTTAACAATGTTAATCCAGTCGGGTAAGTTATCGTTGACATCCTACTCGCTTTATCATAGGTATATGATGTATTATACTTTTTGCCATTAACAGTCTCTACTGTATTAGCAACCCTCAATTGATCATCATAGAAATATTCTGTTGAATGAATACCATTATAAACTTTTTTAAGCACTCCTCTTTTCCCATCTTGATCCTCATAAATCCACTGCGTGGTAGTCTTATTATTTAGTCTCTTGTCAAATTCATTCATACGAATTTTTCTACCCAACACATCATATTCATATTCCACGACATTCCCATTACTCGATACAACTTTGATGATATTTCCCAAAGCATCATTAACATATGTAATAGTCCCATAATTTGGGTCAATCAGACAACTACGATTTCCATTGTTATCATATTTAACGGTAATCCTTGTATTATCATTACTATTTATCTGTGTCGATTTCATCAACCCATCACTATAATATTCATATTCAATTTTATTACCGCCGACATCTGTTGTATTAACAAGCCAGCCTCTAACATTAAAGTCATCAACTTTCGTCTTTGTCACACCATTCTTAGCTATCATATTGGTAACAACCTTATTACCATCATATGAAACATCATAAGTTAGACCATTGGGATACAACGTCTTTACAATTCTATTATATTTATCATATTGCATAGACATTAATATTTTCTCACCATCAGCATAATATGGCAACGTCTCACTAATAATATTACCAAAATCATCATAAGATATATCTTTGATAATAGGTTCTCCCTTAATATCGAATGTAACACTTCTTAGTTCTGTCCCATTTTTATGATAAAATATCATTTTCTCCGCATTACCAGAACTTTTCTCCCAACAATAATAAGATGAATTTTTAGGAGCATATTCATTACCATGCGACCATCTCAACGACTTAACTTGTTGTATGCCATCAGGTAATTGCAATATATCATCTATACCCAAAGGATCTTTAACACTTGTAGTCTCAAACTGATTATAATCTATAGTTTTCGTCAACATTCCATAATCATCATCATATTCACATGATATCACATCTCCTATTTCATTTATTGATTTTGTCTGATATCTATACTGATATTTATCACCATACTCATACTTCAATATCTTTTTATATTTTAATGATGGTGATGATATTGCCTGCTGCACCTTATGTCCAAATTTATCATATTCATATTCAACCGTAAGCGTTAAAGAATCCGATTTATCATTATTTATATTAGGAACTTTTGTAATCGTAGAAACCTTTAACGAATTATTATCATTATATGAATAAGTTTCCACACTACCTAACGATGTTTCATTTACACCTCCAAAAACCTTCTTCCTCTGTGCAACACGGTTAACAATCCACTCTTTAAAGTTATTATTATACCCTAATATTTCTTCCTCCCAATAAGGACAACTATACGCATCATTGCACAATTTATCATTATTATATCCATTCGTAGTTTTCACAAGCGGAAGCACTCTGCCATAGAAATTATCTGAATTTATATCCGATTGATAATCATACTTAGATATTACACTTTTAAGTACTTGTCCATGCTTATTATAATCATACTCGATCTCACAATTTTCTATTAACACTGGAATTACTACTTTAGGATTAGTTTTGCACGAATATTTTTTATACTTAGGCAATACCTCTTTTACAAGTTGATCCTCACCATAATATAATCTCAACGACTTCGGCAACAATGCGCAGTTAGCACCCATTGTATTAGGTTCTGTTTCTTGTATTTGTTTAGAAACACAATTACCATTTACAAAGGTTCTAATTATAGTCTTTTCAAAAGCGAGAAAGCCATGTCCTTTCGTATGAAATACAGCATTATTATATTCATACTTAGTTATAATTGGTTTACCATTAACATTATATATTGTGTCATTTTTCAATGCTTGTAAAGGCAGCGATATTCTTTTCATATCATGTTCTATACAACCATTATCAGAGGTATAAAAATCTGTGTTACTTTTCGGTATAAGAAAATCGTAGCAAAAACCGCGAGCATTCCCCAATCCATCTGTTATTCTTTCAACACTATACATAGCCGAATGAGGATATATAGCAACGAGATATGGGTTCTCTGTAGTATATGGTTTTCTTGACAAACTAGAAATAAAGGTAACATTTTCTTGAGGCAAAAACCTTCCAATATGAATTGTCTGATGAGAATAATTAATTGGCATATGATACCTCTTCATATACTTAAAGTCACATGTATTATCATCCTTCACATACGGCATAAAACCAATCTGAAGATAATAGTTGCCTCCTTTATTTGTAAACACGCCTACATCAGACAAACCATCACCGTCAAAATCGGCAGTTCTTATTGCCACAGTAGGTTCCGCCATCTCTTTCAACGAACATCTATATCTATCTTTAGTATTCAACGTAACAAACCTAAGTAGATTTGTATTAACACACGACATCGGCGATGAGAAAGCATTACCCCTCGAAAATACTATATTCCAATTTGTTCTTCCATCATAATAAAGTATGTCAGTTTTACCATCACCATTAAAATCATTTGGAAAAGTATAAGAATCTTTATTAAATGATGTACTATAGATGTAATTAACAAACCTATATCCCCAACTATCATGAACCAGCTTATTAATATAACAACCTTTCTGCCCCATGCTAAACAGCTCAGTAACACCATCACCCGTCATATCTAAAGCCATATGTTCAAAATCAGACTCATTCTGCAATGTAAGATTACCTATTGGATTTTTAGTAAAAGTTCCATAGACACAAGATATATAATAAGCCAACCTTTCATCTACATCATTTACTATAATTATCAACCCCTGCTTATCATTAGAAAGGAATTTCCCCGGTATTATGCTAATATTATCATTATACGAATATGTTTCTTTCTTGACAAAAGTTCCATTTTGTTGAAGATACATATTAAGCGTAACCAGGACATCATCACCCAATTCATAATCATAATTGTATTCATATGTAATGATATCATCTTTACCATCGTCATTCATATCCATTACATAAACCCAATCAAGATTTTGTGGCAATGTTATCGTTGTCATTGCTTCATTATTGAATGTTCCATTACCATTGTTAAGATACACCTTACCTTTTATATCAGAAGAGTATGTATCCTGTATCTTATAAGGTACTGTAAAAACATCTGACAGTCCATCGCCATTAAAGTCTCCAACAAAAGGAACTTCCGTAAAAAGTGTCTTATCTAGTTTATATATATTAAAACCTTGTGATTGAGGGTAATGTTTTTTCTCATCATTCCACTTTATCTTTGTTGAATTTATCTTTTTATCTCCAACAGCGAGTCCTATTGACTTTAGTCTGTAATGCAAAAAATAATGATCTCCGTAATAGGTTGGAGCGTTATATTCAAAAGAATAATCAAACAGAACTCTCTCTGTATCATTTTTTATAACATGAATATTTTTCAACAATCTTTTACACGACACACTCATTCCCGCCACATAGCCACTCCATGGATCTAATCTATTTTCATCATATTTAAAGACTATCTTGTAGGCGGCTTTAAGTCCAGCATCTTCATTTACCGTGTATTCAATATTATCAATATATGATTCTCCCGTCTTATTATTGATGTCATAATGAAACAATATTGAGTTACCATCTCTGTCTGCAATTCTACTTAACAACCATTTGAGCACAGTTTTATTTGCAGTATTAGACTCTAAGCGAGAGTCTTCAGAAGCTCCATATTCCCATATCAATCCATCATTTTTCCATACGACAAAACGTTTAGGCCCCTTATATCCATCAACATAAGAGACAACCTTATCCATATTATCAAACTCCGTCTTATACACAGTACCCTCAGCGCCATATATTGCATTATTCAAAGCTATCAGTCGTTTACCATCAACAACGAATCTGTCATTAGTAAAATCGACAGATGTCACTTCACCATCATGATATTCGGTCTGTCCCACACGAGATATCGCCGACAATCCGCTTATATCCCACGACCACCCCATCATGCCATTACCACTTTGATTATTATAAACAATCGACAATTGGGGCATCATTGCCCCGACTGCTCGGGGCAATGCCAAGTCAATAGAATATACAGCCGCACCTGTATTGTCAACATTAAATGTAGCCGGAAGAGAGCCGACTACACAGTCCGACTCCATTCCTGAATCATCTATCGAGGAGGAGCCTACACCATAATACCCACCTGTAGGAGGATACACCGAATATCTGTCAATAACGAGTCCCATCTCATTATTAGCTGTAGGTTCATAATAAAATCCAGGCTTCAATTTTATTTCCTTGGTAGCCTCACATTGATACGTCCTATTACCATCTAAAACCCCATTCATCTCCACTTCCAGCCGCCTTATATATTCTTGCGATAACAATCTTATTACCGACAGCAGGATAATTCCAACACAAATAATCAACTTCTTCATAATAAATCGTAATTAAAGTTTAACTATAACCTTACTGCATATTTTATCTCTACTAATAATCTTTATCAGATATAAGCCTGATGTATAGTTCTCAATATTAATAATTGAATAATCTGAAAAGACACCACTATCTACCAACAATCCTTTAACATTATATATCTCATATTGAGATGATGTAGCTCCTTCATTAGATCCTATTCTCACCTCAAAAATTCCACTATTAGGATTAGGATACACCAACACATCTTCATTAAAACTATTCTCCTGCACATCATTCCTTGATATTTCTTTGTTGATTTCTTTCTCCTCCACATCACATCCGCCAATTTTCATCTGTACCCTATTTCCATTTACATCATACTTCATAGAAATACACGATTGTGCAGACATCTCTGTATGGATAAGAGAATATAACAATATCAACAGAAATACTTTTACATATCGCCGTTCCATATCTGTCAATTTATTTAGATTGTAACATTTCTATGGTCCTCTGTTGTTCTTCAAACAACCTATTCAACTCTATCGTATAAAGAGTCAATTCTTCTATTTTTTTTAGAAGAAGACCATCAATATCTACCATATTGTAACCTTCACTCTTCACTTCCTCTGCCGAAGGCATTCCTGGAAGATGTCCATTCTGACCAATATAATCTTCTAATTGCTTCAATGACATTAACGAATAATCATCTTCAAAAACTATATCATACCACTCTGTCACTTCTTTTATAAGAATCTTATCCGTCAGAACTCCTCCCGAAACAGCAAGCGCATAATCATAATTATCAGTAAAATCGTTAGTCGTATTTATTCCAACTTTAGCATTCATACTAATAATGTTACTTCCCAAAGTGATATTGTCATTTTTCGACATTATCTGCATACCAGTACTTTTATCATAACTTATCTTATGATTGGTATCTGTAAATTGAAGATATGATGATTTACTTGAAGTTGAAGTCTCTAATATAATACCCGCATCTTCATTTACATCAGATTTAACATGCAACTTCGACTCTGGTGTTGTAACATTACCAATAGCTACTTTCCCTGTTGTTCCGTAACCTGATGACGGACCTACAAACAAAGTAGGATACGTACTATTAAATCCTACTATAAGACTATTGGGTTTACTATTAATTAAAGCTCTTGTATCTGAATTACTAACACCTGAACCTATTATCACAGAGTTAGTCGCATTAGCTCTTACATACTTTCCTATCGCCGTCGTCATAGAGGCATTCGATTTAGCTGCATTACCTACCGCCAACGAATACGACCCATTTGCTTCACAGCCAGCACCAATAGTCGCTGAATAATTACCTTTAACAATATTTTGACTAACTCCTGAAGCTGGACCGCATAAATCACAGCCTCCTCTTTCTTGTGCTTTCACCATATTAAAATCTTTACATAGCAATAGCGAAAACACTACAATAAATAATGTTTTTGTCTTCATAAAATTTGGTTTTTAAAATTACAGTTTCTTATTTCTTAACAAATTTATCTATCACAACATTCCCATAATCGTCTGTTATAGAATAATAATACATGCCAGTTTTAAACATCGACAAATCTATAGATATCATCTTATCTTCTGTCATTACGGTGTAATCCTTGCATCTTCTTCCTGATATATCATATATGTTTATCATCATATCATCGCTTTCTATTTCTCCAATATTGATATTCAGGATAGAAGACACAGGATTGGGATAACTTTCAATTGCAACTTTGCCTTTATATTCTTCAACCGCAACATCAAAATCGTCAGCACTGAGTTTACATATATAAGCAACCTTATCAGAATCCTTTTCATAATACGCTTGAACAATACATCCACCATCTTGAGTCGGCTGAACATATAATATATTCATAAAGTAACCTAAACAAAATTTCTTACTTCCTAACAAATCAAGATTGTCGTTTATAACATAAACCGTCGATGTATTGGATTCAAGATTATACATATCACCAACTTCAAACGTTGACACATATATAGTGTTAGAATTAACATATGCAATACTATTATATTGAGACACATAATCAGTAACATCTTTTCTCTCAAACATAATCGAATCAACTATATTCATATCCATATCTACTCTTAACACTAACGGACAGTACTCTGCAAGACTACTTGTGTTTCTTGTCTGCATCGACAGCAAGATAGTATTATCTTCATAACAATGTCCTACACTAACAAAATACGGTCTTATATAATTCGGATAATTATTAAGATCATCAATAGGTAAACATGATAAATAAGTAAATTCTTCGTCAACATAAATCACCGAATTAACACCAGTTACATTCATAGCCCTACCAAATATCGCATAACAATTTCTATAGGGAATAAAAACAAAGTCTGATATTTCACTATTATATGATGTATTCTCTAAGTACTTATTATATAGAAGATTGCATTGCTCATCAAATTCGTAAAAAACAAAATCACAATCTAACATTATCTCTTCAGCTACATTTTTAGCCACTTTCGTCAAAACAACAAACTTATTATCATCATTGACAACACTGTATGCCGTATAGCCAAACGACACATACGGATCTTCGATACTAACATAACTCTCATACAAAATATTCAAACCTGGATCTACAACAGCAACCCACATTTTCTCATACGTATCCGTAGCTTCATAATCTGTACAGTAGGCTGTAACAAAAACATTATTATCACTCATACCCACTGCAGAATTAAACGCTCCTTTAACGCCTTCATATTCTATATCTTTATTTATGTAGTTACCTTCTTGATCAACGCATAACGCGTGAGGATACATAATATCTTCTACTTTATCATATCGATAGCCAAACGAATAATTGTACTTACCAGACATATCTCCTATGGTAAAAACAACATCCTCGTTATCATGATATGGATATTCTATCAACCACTGTTGTGCATCGGCATACCTCACAACAAACAATATCATCAATAATAAAATAGTCTGTCTCATAATATTAAATTATCAATATTCCAACAAATCAACGTGTAATGATAATTGTGATTTCTTTATCACATGTTTGGAGCCATATATAATATCTGTGTTATGATTATGTATAGTATTCTTACCATCCATAGAAAACATACCATCGATACTAACCTCCACAAAATTAGGATTCTGCGACATTACAGACGAATACTTGGAGTCATTAGGCACTATATCAAATATAACATCCACCATATTATAGTAGTACTTATTCAACTCCTTATAATCGATATACAACAAAGAATCAGGACAATTAACTTTGTAGTATATGTAATAATCATCTAATTCTGCATTCCAATACTCATTTCCTGCTAATGATATATTTTTCATACCTACATAAATACATCTGTTGTTCCCTGCATCTCTATACGCATCGCTTCCATAATTAAAATTTATCATATCTTCCAGAGCCTTAGCTGCATCATATACAATATCTGGATCATCACAAGAACCTCCATACTCACCAAAATACCAGCAGTCTCCTTCCTGAAATGGCCCTGACGATTCTGACTTCATGCCTACATTATTCTGTAAAACTCTGCCTGTGAACAAAAGTAATTTAACCTCCAATTCCCCAGAAATAATCTTACCCTTATTTAACACAATAGACATTAACGATTTATCTATAACAATACCATCATTTCTATAAGCATTTCTAACTGATACAATGATGTCGTCATATAGTTCGCTCACATCCTTCATCATAACATTCCTAGAATCTGACACCTTCAACTTAAATGACAACTCCTGTTTCTTTTTCTCTATATACACACGATCGGGAAATGCAAACGACGCATTAAATAATGACTCTATATCCCACAATGCACTGTCTATATTAACACCATAGTCATCTCTACAGATACCTTGTTTCATCTGCTTCAGTCTGTAATCAAAATTCCTAATTCTTTCTACTATCTTATCAGAAGTATTACACACTTCCTCCAATACAGATCTCTCATTTGAACTCGGCTCTGTTAATTTGTCTTTCTTACACGCAACAAACGATGCAAGTGCTACTAAAAATGAAAAAATGATTAAAATCCTCTTTTTTGATAAATAACGTCTCATAATAATTAAGTTTTTGGTAATTTTTAATTTGTTTATTTGGTTCTTAATGTCATAACACAATCATACACAACACCTCCTCTCCCACTAAATAATGTTTTTATTGACGCTTCAAATATAATACAAAAAATACCCCTTTGTCAAGTATTTTTTTCATAAAAAAAATTAAGAAAAAAAATGATATTTTTTATTGACATTATTTAAAATCGTTGTATCTTTGTGCTTTGATGACACAGATAATAACATTATCAAATTTATTCAAAACTGAGAATTTAAATAACAGATTCTCAGACTTTAATTTATTTTTTCATTATAGAGACGATTTCAAAAATCGTCTTTTTTTGTGTCCTTTTTATAGCAAAATATATTATTTAACTAAAAACATAATAAGCAATGTCTATTTCACTAAAAAATCGTAGCCTTATTTCCATTTACGACTACACTCCAGAAGAGATTTGTCATATTCTTGACATCGCCGAAGATTTTGAAAACAACCGTCTTCAGAACTTATTGAACGGCAGAGTAATTGCATCATTATTCTTTGAACCATCAACGAGAACACGTCTCAGTTTTGAAACTGCCATTCAGCTTTTAGGAGGTAATGTCATTGGTTTCAGTAGTACAGCAGGAACAAGTGTCCAAAAAGGCGAATCTTTAAAAGATACCATCATGATGGTAGCAAGTTATGCCGACCTTATCGTAATGCGTAATCCTATAGATGGCTCTGCTCGTTACGCATCAGAAGTATCCAAAGTACCTATCATCAATGCTGGTGACGGATCTAATCAACATCCAACTCAATGTTTACTCGACCTCTATTCTATTAGAAAAACCCAAGGTACCCTCGAAAATCTTGAAATCACTATGGTTGGAGACTTAAAATACGGACGTACAGTTCACAGTCTTGTTCAAGCTATGTGCAATTTTAAGGCTAAATTCAACTTTGTTTCTCCAGTGGAACTAAAGATGCCTTCAACAGTAATACAATACATCAAGAATGCTGGTCTTGAATATCACGAATATACAAGCCTCGAAGAAGTAATACCTCATTCTGACATTATTTACATGACTCGTGTTCAACGCGAACGTTTCCCTGATCCATTAGAATACGAGAAAGTTAAAAACTCATATATCTTACGAAACGACATGCTTGAGAACTCAAAACCTAACTGTCGTATCCTTCACCCACTACCTCGTGTTAATGAAATTCACACCGATGTAGATGCTAATCCAAAAGCTTATTACTTCCAACAAGCCCAAAACGGATTGTATGTACGCCAAGCCTTGATAGCAGCAATACTTGGTCTTAAGTAAGTCTATAAATCAGCAAGACTACAAGTCAACAAGTAAAAGTAATTTATAACATTTTAGATTTTTGTAATCATGGATAAAAGAAAAGAACTTATAGTATCAGCTATTGAAAACGGAACTGTCATCGACCATATACCAGCAGATAAAGTATTCGAAGTCATCAAAATATTAGATCTCGAACATTCAAAGAACTCCGTTTATTTCGGAACAAATTTAGAAAGTAAAAAATACGGTCGTAAAGGTATCATTAAAATAAGCGATAAATATTTCGATCCAGAAGACATCAATAAAATCGCTTTGGTTGCTCCTTCTGCATCACTCATTGAAATCAAAGATTACGAGGTTATTAACAAACATAGCATCGAAATCCCAGACCACATTGATAGCATCGTAAAATGTTTCAATCCAAACTGCGTTACCAACAAAGAAAACGTATCAACAAAATTTGATGTCTTGAGAGATGACAATGGCAAGGTAAATCTTAAATGCCATTACTGCGAGAAATATACAACCGGAAATAACATCGAGTTTATATAAAAACAAAAAAGGCGCGCTCTGTTGAGCGCACCTTTTTTTTCTATAACAATTTACGCTTGAGCCGTAGGTCCTCCCATAGTAAAAGGAGGCATTTTTTCGTTCACATCCTTAATAGTACCGTGTTTCGACTCGTAATTGCTTATATTCTCCGCCAAAGCCTTATACAATCGCTTAGCATTTTGCGGTGTCAATATTATTCTTGACTTAACCTTAGCTTTTGGTGTAGCTGGCATTATTTTAATAAAGTCAACGATAAATTCTGTTGGAGAATGTGCTATCACTGCAAGATTAGAGTATATGCCTTCTGCAATCTCATCTGTTAATTCAATGTTCAATTGATTCTTATTTTCCTTATTTTCCATGACCTAAGATTTAAATTTTCCACAAAGATAATTTAATTTTCTTATAAAAAAATAAGTCGGCTAAAACCGACTTATTTTTACGATATTTTTTGTTATCAGTCTTGTTCTACTACTTCCTCTATCTCCACATTTGTGATAGGTTCATAGTCGTCACGTGAACCGACAATCAAATCATTGTATTCGCGTAAACCTGTTCCTGCAGGAATCTTATGACCAACAATAACATTTTCCTTCATACCTTCTAAAGTATCTGACTTAGCGTTGATAGCTGCCAATGTTAAAACTTTAGTTGTTTCTTGGAATGATGCTGCTGATATAAAGCTGTCTGTTTGGAGAGCAGCTCTTGTGATACCTTGCAACACTTGGTGTGCTGTAGCTGGTACAGCATCGCGTGCTTCAACGAGTTTCTTATCCTTACGTTTCAATACCGAGTTTTCATCACGAAGTTTTCTTACAGAAATCATCTGGCCTTCTGCAAGGTTTTCCGAATCACCTCTGTCTGTAACGATAACTTTTCCAAATATCTCGTCATTATATTCTTGGAATGTAAGTTTATTAACGAGTTCTCCTTCAAGGAATCTTGTATCACCAGGATTATCGATTTCTACCTTACGCATCATCTGACGAACAATAACCTCAAAATGTTTTCCGTTAATAGTCACACCTTGTGAACGATAAACTTCTTGAATTTCATTAACGATATATTCTTGAACTTTCATTGGACCTTCAATTGCAAGTATATTAGCTGGTGTGATTGCTCCGTCTGACAACGGCTGACCTGCTTTCATGAAGTCGTTTTCTTGTGCAAGAATTTGTTTTGATGTAGGAATGAGATAACTCTTCTGTTGACCTGTCTTTGATGTAATAGTAACTTTACGATTTCCACGAACAAGTTTCTTTTCAAATGAAACAACACCGTCGATTTCAGATACCACTGCAGGTTCTGACGAGTTACGTGCTTCAAACAACTCTGTAACACGAGGAAGACCACCAGTGATGTCACCCAATTTACCAACGGCACGAGGAATCTTAACAAGCATATCACCTGCTTTTATTGCAGCTCCATCTTCAACCATGATATGAGCTCCCACAGGTAAGTCGTAAGACTTAACAACTTCACCTTCTGAGTCAAGAATTGAAATAGATGGGTTCTTAGAGTATTTACGTCCTTCGATAATAACACGCTCGTTATATCCTGTTTGTTCGTCAGATTCATTACGATATGTAACACCTTCAACGATATTTTCATATTTAACAACACCTTGATATTCTGAAAGAATCAATGCGTTGTAAGGATCCCATTCACAAATAAGATCACCTGGATGAACTTCCGAATTTGGTTTAACATAAAGTTTTGAACCATATCTGATATTAGCTGTTGTCAGAGCCACTCCCGTCTTCTTGTCAACGATCTTCATTTCTGCAGAACGACCGACAACGACTTGATATTTCTTATGTTCACCAGTGATTGGATCTACTGAATCTTCAACATAGTCAACAACACGAAGTTCGTCAATTTCAAGAATACCATTGTATTTAGCTTTGATTGAAGAATCGTCTGATGTTGTTGAAGCAGTACCTCCCTGGTGGAACGTACGCAATGTCAACTGTGTACCAGGTTCACCGATAGATTGAGCAGCGATAACGCCGACAGCTTCACCTCTTTGAACAAGTTTACCTGATGAGAGGTTACGTCCGTAGCAGTTAGCACAAACGCCGCGTTTCGATTCACAAGTCAATACTGAACGAATCTCTACACTTTCAATTGGAGAATCTGTTATTCTCTTAGCTATATCTTCAGTAATCTCTTCACCTCCATTAATTATTAACTCACCTGTTTGAGGATGGAATATATCGTGGAGAGCGACACGTCCTAAGATTCTATCATAGAGAGATTCTATGATTTCATCTCCTCTTCGTAATGCGCTTATTGTCAAACCACGCAATGTACCGCAATCTTTTTCTGTGATGATAACATCATGAGCTACGTCAACAAGACGACGTGTCAAGTAACCAGCATCAGCAGTCTTCAAAGCGGTATCAGCAAGACCTTTACGAGCACCGTGTGTTGAGATGAAGTATTCAAGAACCGAAAGACCTTCTTTAAAGTTCGACAAAATAGGGTTTTCGATAATCTCAGCACCACCTGCTGACGATGATTTCTGAGGTTTTGCCATAAGACCTCTCATACCACAAAGCTGACGTATCTGTTCCTTAGAACCACGAGCTCCAGAGTCGAGCATCATATATACAGGGTTGAATCCTTGATCGTCTTTTGGAAGAAGTGTCATAACCTCTTCTGTCAACTTAGTAACAACGTGACCCCAAATATCGATAATTTTGTTATATCGTTCATTCGAGGTAATGAAACCCATGTTATATTCTTCGCGTATTGCAGCGACTTCATCGTTAGCCTCTTGTATCAATTCTTCTTTAACAGAAGGTACTAAAACATTACCTAAATTGAATGACAAACCACCTCTGAAAGCCATTTCATAACCCATATTCTTAATAGCATCTAAGAATTTGGTTGTCGTAGCAGTACCGAGAAGTTTCACCATTGTACCGATGATATCGCGCAAAGCTTTCTTGTTTAACAATTTGTTAATGTAACCAAACTCTGCTGGAACCACTTCATTAAAAAGAACTCTACCAACTGTTGTCTCTATCTTTTCATTTACTATAGTTCCATCATCCTTGCGAACGTTAGCACGTACATAAATAATAGCGTGCATATCGACTTTCTTCTCATTATAAGCTATAATAACTTCCTCTGGAGAATAGAACGATTTACCTTCGCCCTTGACTGGATGTTCAGGTGTACTCTTACGAGGTTTTGTTATATAATAGAGACCCAAAACCATGTCTTGAGAAGGCACAGTGATAGGAGCACCATTAGCAGGATTTAAGATATTGTGCGAAGCCAGCATTAATATCTGAGCTTCAAGAACTGCTGCATTACCGAGTGGTAAGTGTACAGCCATCTGGTCACCATCGAAGTCAGCATTGAAAGCTGTACATACGAGTGGGTGAAGACGGATAGCCTTACCTTCAACGAGTTTAGGCTGGAAGGCCTGAATACCAAGACGGTGCAAGGTAGGAGCACGGTTCAATAAGATTGGATGACCTTTCAAGACGTTCTCAAGGATGTCCCATACAACAGGATCCTTACGATCAACGATTTTCTTTGCTGATTTAACAGTCTTAACTATACCACGTTCGATCATCTTACGAATGATGAATGGTTTATAGAGTTCTGCTGCCATATCTTTAGGAAGACCGCATTCGTGCATATCAAGTTCAGGACCGACCACGATAACAGAACGACCTGAGTAGTCAACACGTTTACCGAGCAAGTTCTGACGGAAACGACCTTGTTTACCTTTCAAGCTATCGCTTAATGACTTAAGAGGTCTGTTCGATTCTGTCTTAACAGCACTTGATTTACGTGAGTTATCTAATAATGAATCAACTGCCTCTTGAAGCATACGTTTCTCATTACGCATAATGACATCAGGAGCCTTGATCTCTATGAGTCGTTTAAGACGATTGTTACGTATAATTACACGACGATATAGATCGTTCAAGTCTGATGTTGCAAAACGGCCACCATCGAGTGGAACAAGTGGACGTAGCTCAGGTGGAATAACAGGGATGACTTTCAATATCATCCATTCTGGTCTATTTTCTATACGTTTCTGAGCATCACGGAATGATTCAAAAACTTGGAGACGTTTCAAAGCATCTTGTTTACGTTGCTGTGCTGTCTCTTTACTTGCTTTATCGCGAAGTTCATATGACAAAGCGTCTAAGTCGAGACGAGCCAACATATCATAAACTGCTTCAGCTCCCATCTTAGCTATAAACTTATTAGGATCATCTTCCGGTAAATATTGGTTATCAATCGGAAGTGTTTCCATTATATTAAGATATTCTTCTTCTGTCAAGAAATCTTTATACTTTATACCGTCTTGTTCTTTGATACCTGGCTGAATAACAACATAACGTTCATAATAAATGATGCTATCCAATTGTTTTGTCTTAAGGTCAAGGAGTGCACCAATTTTATTTGGCAATGAACGGAAATACCAGATATGAGCTACCGGGACAACCAATTTTATGTGACCTGTACGTTCACGTCTAACTTTCTTTTCTGTTATTTCAACACCGCAGCGATCACAAACGATATTTTTATAACGGATACGTTTATATTTTCCACAATGACATTCCCAGTCTTTCACCGGTCCGAAGATTCTCTCACAGAACAATCCATCTCGTTCAGGTTTGTATGTACGATAGTTTATTGTCTCAGGTTTAAGAACTTCACCGAAAGAACGTTTCTCTATTGATTCCGGAGAAGCAAGACTAACTGTAATCTTGGAAAAATTGCTATTTATTGTGTTCTTACTTAAAGCCATATATAGGTCAAAATATTTAGAACTTTATTATTCAAACGTAATTTCAAGTCCAAGTCCACGTAATTCATGGATTAAAACATTGAATGATTCTGGTATTCCAGGAGTTGGCATGCTATCGCCTTTAACTATTGCCTCGTATGCCTTTGCTCTTCCGTTCACATCGTCAGACTTAACGGTCAAGATTTCTTGTAGTATGTTACTTGCTCCGAAAGCTTCAAGAGCCCAGACCTCCATTTCTCCGAAACGTTGACCACCGAAGTTAGCCTTACCACCTAATGGCTGTTGCGTAATCAATGAATATGGTCCTATAGAACGAGCGTGCATCTTATCATCAACCATATGATGCAACTTCAACATATAGATATAACCTACTGTTGCTTTTTGATCAAATGGATTACCTGTACCTCCATCATATAACTGGACGCTACCATTTTCAGGAAGACCTGCTTCTTTCATGTAATCGTTAATCTGATCTAATGTAGCACCATCAAAGATTGGAGTCGCAAACTTAACACCAAGTTTCTTACCAGCCCATCCTAAAACAGTCTCGTATATCTGACCTAAGTTCATACGTGATGGCACGCCAAGAGGGTTCAGTACTATATCAACAGGGGTTCCATCTGCCAAGAATGGCATATCTTCTTCACGAACTATCCTTGAAACAATACCTTTGTTACCATGTCGTCCTGACATCTTATCACCGATGTTTAATTTACGTTTTTGAGCAACATAAACCTTAGCCATCTGTACTATACCGTTAGGCAATTCGTCGCCAACACTCGCAACATTTTTTCTACGAGCGTAAACACCGAGAATTTCTTTACATCTCACATTAAAGTTATTGATAGTCTTAACAATCAACTCATTGATTTCTGCATCTGTTGTCCATCTATGAGGATTAACAGTCATATAATCAATATTCATCAACGACTTATGAGAGAATTTTATCTTCTTAGGTATTACTATGTCTTTAAAATTATTTTGTACACCTAAAGATGTTCTTCCTGAAAGAAGACTCATCAATTTATCAACGAGCACCTCTTTAAGTGCATCTATTTCGCGTTGGCATTCGAGATCAATCTCTGCAATAATATCTTTATCTCTTGCTTTCGACTTACGATCTTTAACCATACGTGAGAACAGACGTTTTCCGATGACAACACCTTTCATTGATGGACCTGCTTTAAGTGATGCATTCTTAACATCTCCTGCTTTGTCACCAAATATTGCACGAAGTAATTTCTCTTCTGGAGTTGGATCAGTCTCTCCCTTTGGAGTAATTTTACCTATTAATATATCACCCTCTGTTACTTCAGCACCAACTCTGATAAGACCATTCTCGTCCAAATCTTTTGTTGCTTCTGCACTAACATTAGGAATATCATTTGTCAACTCTTCAAGTCCACGTTTTGTATCACGAACTTCAAGAGTAAATTCTTCTATATGAATTGATGTAAATAAATCTTCTTTTACGATACGTTCTGAAATAACTATAGCATCCTCGTAGTTATAACCTTTCCATGGCATAAAAGCAACCATGAGATTACGTCCTAATGCTAAATCACCTCCTTGTGTTGCATAACCTTCTGTAAGAATCTGACCTTTTGTTACCTTCTGACCTTTTCTTACTATAGGTTTTTGGTTGATACTTGTACTTTGATTGGTTCTTGCATACTTAATTAAATTGTATGTTTTTTCATCACCATCAAAACTTACAAGTTTCTCTTTATCTGTTCTATCGTATCTTATGATAATCTTCGTTGAATCGACAAATACGACTTCACCATCACCTTCTGCTTCAACTATAGTACGTGAGTCTCTAGCAACATAACGTTCAATACCTGTACCAACGATTGGTGCTTCAGGATTCATCAATGGCACTGCTTGACGCATCATGTTAGAACCCATCAACGCACGGTTAGCATCATCATGTTCAAGGAATGGAATCAACGAAGCTGCTATTGATGAGATCTGGTTAGGAGCGACATCAATATAGTCAATCTCTTGAGGAGTTACTATAGGATAGTCAGCTACTTGACGTACTTTAACCATTTCCTCAGTGATACGACCTTCATCGTCCATAGCAGTACAAGCTTGAGCTATGATCTTTTCCTCTTCCTCTTCGGCTGTCAAATACACAGGTTGATTTTGGAAATCAACAACGCCGTCAACAACTTTACGATAAGGAGTTTCGATGAAACCTAAGTTATTAATTTTTGCAAACACGCAAAGTGATGAGATAAGACCAATGTTAGGGCCTTCTGGTGTTTCTATTGTACAAAGACGTCCGTAGTGTGTATAGTGAACGTCACGCACCTCAAAACCAGCACGATCACGAGACAAACCACCAGGTCCTAATGCTGAGATACGACGTTTATGAGTAACTTCCGACAATGGGTTTGTCTGATCCATAAATTGAGACAATTGGTTTGTTCCAAAGAACGAATTTATCACTGAAGACAATGTCTTAGCATTGATAAGTTCTGTTGGAGTAAAAACTTCATTGTCACGAACATTCATACGCTCACGTATTGTGCGCGCCATACGTGCTAAACCTACACCAAATTGTGCCGATAGTTGTTCGCCTACCGTTCTAATACGACGATTACTCAAGTGGTCGATATCGTCAACTTCTGCCTTGCTATTCGATAAATTAATAAGGTATTTAATAATAGCAATAATATCTTCTTTCGTTAAAACTTTAACATCAGAAGGTATATCAAGACCTAATTTACGATTTATACGATAACGTCCCACATCACCGAGATCATAACGTTTATCAGAGAAAAATAACTTTTCAATGATACCACGTGCTGTTTCTTCATCTGGTGGTTCAGCATTACGTAGTTGTCTGTATATATATTCTACAGCTTCCTTCTCTGAATTAGAAGGGTCTTTCTGTAATGTATTAAATACTATTGTATAGTCTGAGATATTAATGTCTTCGCGGTCAAGAAGTATTGTTTTAACTCCTGAGTTCACTATGACATCTATATGTTCTGTTTCCAACACTGTTCCACGGTCTAATATCGACTCGTGACGTTCTATAGAGACACATTCTCCTGTCTCTTCATTCACAAAGTCCTCGAACCATGAACGAAGCACTCTTGCTGACAATTTACGTCCAAGTACTTTTTTCAAAGCTGCCTTTGACACTTTAATTTCTTCCGATAAGTTAAAGATGTCTAAGATGTCTTTATCTGATTCGAAACCTATTGCTCGAAGCAATGTTGTAATTGGTAATTTCTTTTTACGGTCGATATAAGCATACATGACATTGCTGATATCGGTTGAAAATTCCATCCAAGAGCCTTTAAAAGGAATGATACGGGCAGAATAAAGTGTCGTACCATTTGCATGCAAACTTGAACCGAAGAAAACGCCTGGAGAGCGATGTAATTGAGAAACTACAACACGTTCAGCTCCATTAATAACGAAAGTACCTTGAGGCGTCATATAAGGGATAAGCCCAAGATACACATCTTGAATTGTAGGTTCAAAATCTTCATGTTCGTCGTCAAGACATTGGAGTTTGAGTTTTGCTTTTAGTCTTACGCAATAGCTAAGACCACGTTCGATGCACTCTGCGATGGTATATTGAGGAGCATCAATATAATAATCGAGGAATTCGAGTACAAAGTTATTTCTTGCGTCTGTGATAGGGAAATTTTCTTGAAAAACTTTGAAGAGTCCTTCGTTCTTGCGATTGTCAGGATTTGTATCTAATTGGAAAAAATCATGGAAAGATTTCAACTGAATATCCAAGAAATCTGGATAATCGAAAGGACGTTTAATCGACGCAAAACTTATTCTATCTAATGTTTTATCTGCCAAAGTGTTTATGTTTTTATAGTTATAAGTTAAAATATATATATATGGGTTTAATCAAGACAATTAATCATAGGCACAAACCTCAACTCCTAATGGAGTCGAGGTTGAGCCCTAGTGTCTTAGGAAATTAAATCCTTATTTAACTTCAACTTCTGCACCTGCCTCTTCAAGGCTAGCTTTGAGTGCATTAGCTTCTTCTTTGCTAACGCCTTCTTTAATAGCTTTAGGAGCAGCGTCAACTAATTCCTTAGCTTCCTTCAAACCGAGACTTGTTAATTCTTTAACGAGTTTTACAACTTGTAATTTTTGTGCACCGGCTGATTTGAGGATTACGTCAAAAGAAGTTTTCTCTTCTGCTGCTGGAGCTGCATCACCTGCTGCTGGAGCTGCTACTACTGCTGCAGCTGCTGCTGGTTCGATACCGTATTCTTCTTTCAATATAGCGGCAAGTTCATTAACCTCTTTAACTGTAAGGTTTACTAATTGTTCAGCAAAAGCTTTTAAATCTGCCATTTCTTTAAGTTTTTAATTGTTATACAAATTTATTATTATTCTAATTCTTTATTTTTTATTCTGGTCTCTCTGATAATGTTTTAACAACACCACTAAGAATATGACCACCAGATTGTAATGCGCCAAGAACGTTCTTTGCAGGTGATTGTAACAATGCTACTACGTCTGCTATCAATTCGTTCTTTGACTTGATACTTACTAATGTATCGAGCATGTTATCGCCAACATAAACACATTCTTCAATGTATGCGCCTTTCAATATTGGACGATCAGCCGTTTTACGGAATTTCTTTATCAACTTAGCAGGTGCATTGCCATTCTCTGACAACATCAATGCTGTTGTGCCTTTCATCACACTATAGAGATCACCATACTCTTTTCCGGTGTTTTCCATAGCTTTCTTTAACAAGGCATTCTTAACCATAACAAGCTTAACATCGCTATTGAAGCATTGTCTTCTTAAATCGCTTGTTTTTTCTGCGTTAAGGTCAGCAATGTCTGTCAAATAGAAATTTGGACATGCATTTAACTGCTCTGTTATTGTGTTGATAATAACTTGTTTATCTTCTTTTCTCATGTCAATAACTTTTTTAGGATTAGAGGGTTATTGATTTTGGGTCCACCTGTACTCCAGGACTCATAGTGCTAGAGATATAGATGCTCTTGATGTAAGTACCTTTAGCTGCCGATGGTTTCAACTTGATAATCTGTTGGATAACTTCCTTAGCATTATCATAAATCTTATCAGAAGTGAAACTTACTTTAGCAATACCAGCATCGACGATTCCATATTTGTCAACCTTGAAATCAATCTTACCAGCTTTTACTTCTTGTACAGCTTTAGCGATGTCCATCGTTACTGTTCCTGTCTTAGGATTTGGCATCAAGCCTCTTGGTCCGAGAATACGTCCCAATGCACCTATCTTAGGCATAACAGTAGGCATAGTGATAATCACATCAACATCGGTCCATCCATCTTTAATCTTTTGGATGTAATCCTCTAAACCGACGAAATCTGCGCCAGCATTCTTTGCCTCTTGTTCTTTGTCTGGTGTACAAAGTACCAAAACGCGAACAACTTTACCTGTTCCGTGAGGAAGTGTAACACTACCACGTACCATTTGATTAGCTTTACGTGGGTCAACACCTAAACGAACATTTAAGTCAACAGAGGCATCAAACTTGGTGTAAGTGATCTGCTTCACGACATCAACCGCTTCTGTCAAGGAGTAAACCTTGCTTTTGTCGAACTTAGCTAAAGCTTCTTTTCTTTTCTTAGATACTTTTGCCATTTGATAATTCTTTTTTTTGTTCTACAAATGCTTAAGACTTAGTCTTTACTTTAAAGGTGATTCGCCTGTAATCTTAACACCCATACTGCGTGCTGTACCTGCTACCATGCTCATAGCTGACTCAATTGTAAAGCAATTCAAGTCTTTCATTTTGTTCTCAGCAATACTACGAACTGTATCCCAGCTCATTGAACCAACTTTTGAACGATTAGGTTCTTTTGAACCCTTAGCTATTTTAGCAGCTTCCAATACTGAAGCAGCAACCGGTGAAGCCTTAACAATGAAATCAAACGATTTATCCTTATACACTGTGATAATAACAGGAAGAACTTTTCCTGCTTGATCTTGTGTACGAGCATTAAATTGCTTGCAAAATTCCATAATGTTAACACCCTTTTGACCTAATGCTGGTCCAACCGGTGGTGAAGGATTAGCGGCTCCTCCTTTGATTTGCAGTTTAATTAATCCGCTTACTTCTTTCATTTTAATTTTGTATAAAAGTTAAATGAAAATAAAATTTCAAAATTCTACTACTCTCTCTTTACTTGAAAATAACTCAACTCTAGTGGTGTCTTGCGTCCGAATATCTTAACCATGACTTTAAGTTTTTTCTTTTCATCGTTAACCTCTTCGATAACGCCACTGAAACTACTGAAAGGTCCGTCGTTAACCACAACAGTCTCACCAACTATGAACGAAAGTTCACTACCCTCACCCAACTCAGTAAGTTCATCTACTTTTCCTAAGATTCGACTAACTTCTGAAGGACGCAAAGGATCTGCTTCACCTTTCGTTCCAAGAAATCCTAAAACATTAGGAGTATCCTTGATTATATGAGATACCTCACCAGACAAAACAGCTTCAATCAAAACATAACCAGGAAGATAATTTCTTTCCTTACTGATTTTCTTTCCATTTCTGACTGAATATACTTTCTCCGTTGGGATAAGTACTTGTGAAATCAGAGCTTGTAAATCAGCACGTCTCGCTATTTCTGCTTCAAGATACTCTTTAACTTTCTTCTCTTTACCACCAATAGCGCGAATAACATACCATTTCTTTTCGTTCTGTTCACTCATCTTATTAGTAATTAAAAGTATTAGAATGTTGATTTAGATCAAACACATTTTGTTAGAAAATACGATAAAACGCTTCTAACAAAGTCTCAAAAGACTTATCCATCAGATAAACCACCAAGGCGATTATTAGGGAAGCAATGGATACGACGATTGCACTACTTTGTAGTTCTTTCCAAGTTGGCCAAGAAGTCTTCTCCACCAACTCAGTGTAACATTCTTTAACGTAGTTTATAAATCTTTTCATTTTGTTTGAACTATTTTATTTATTTTACTTGCACAGGCAGAAGGACTCGAACCCTCAACCAATGGTTTTGGAGACCACTACTCTACCAATTGAGCTATGCCTGTGTATTGGGTGCTAATTAGCACCCATATATTAATATTATCAATCTTCGATGATTTCGATAACCTGACCTGAACCAACTGTTCTACCACCTTCACGGATAGCGAAACGGAGACCTTTGTCCATAGCGATTTCTGAAATCAAGTTTACTTCGATTGTAACGTGGTCACCTGGCATAACCATTTCCATACCTTCTGGTAATAAGATTTCGCCTGTAACGTCTGTTGTTCTGAAGTAGAATTGAGGACGATATTTGTTTCTAAATGGAGTGTGACGACCACCTTCTTCTTTTGAAAGAACGTAAACTTCACCTTTGAAGTGGTTGTGAGGTTTGATTGAACCTGGTTTTGCGATAACCATACCACGACGGATTTCGTCTTTGTCTATACCACGGAGTAAGAGACCTGCGTTATCACCAGCTTCACCTTCGTCCAAAAGTTTACGGAACATTTCAACACCTGTAACAACTGATTTAAGTTTTTCAGCGCCCATACCGATGATATCAACTGGATCACCAACTTTAATGACACCTGTTTCGATACGACCTGTTGCAACTGTACCACGACCAGTAATTGAGAAAACGTCTTCGATTGGCATCAAGAATGGTTTGTCAACTAATCTTTCTGGTTCTGGAATCCATGTGTCGCAAGCTTCCATTAATTCGTCGAGTTTTGGAGCCCATGTTGGATCGTCATTCAAGCCACCGAGAGCTGAACCACGGATGATAGGAGTATTGTCACCGTCAAATTCGTATGTTGATAACAAATCTCTAACTTCCATTTCAACGAGTTCTAACAATTCTGGGTCGTCAACCAAGTCACATTTGTTCAAGAAAACAACTAATCTTGGAACACCAACTTGACGAGCGAGGAGGATGTGTTCACGTGTTTGAGGCATTGGACCATCTGTTGCAGCAACAACGATGATAGCACCGTCCATCTGAGCAGCACCAGTAACCATGTTCTTAACGTAGTCAGCGTGACCAGGACAGTCAACGTGTGCGTAGTGACGGTTTTCTGTTTGATACTCTACGTGAGCTGTATTAATTGTAATACCTCTTTCTTTTTCTTCTGGAGCAGCGTCGATTGAATCGAATGATTTAACTTCTGATAAACCTTTTTTAGAAAGGTGTAATGTGATAGCTGCTGTTAAGGTTGTTTTACCGTGGTCAACGTGGCCAATTGTACCAATATTGACGTGTGGTTTTGTCCTTTCAAATTTTTCTTTTGCCATAGCTATTATTTTACTTAAGGTTAATATTTAATTTACTTCTTCTCTGAAGAGCCGGCGACGAGATTTGAACTCGTGACCCCTTCCTTACCAAGGAAGTGCTCTACCCCTGAGCTACGCTGGCTTTCTTTATTGAGCGGAAGACGGGGCTCGAACCCGCTACCTAAAGCTTGGAAGGCTTTCGCTCTGCCAAATGAGCTACTTCCGCTTGTGTGGGGGAGGGTGGACTCGAACCACCGAACTCATCCGAGGACAGATTTACAGTCTGTTGCAATTGCCACTATGCGACTCCCCCATCAAATATCTTTCTCAAGAATTTGACCGAGCCGGCGGAGGGATTTGGACCCCCGACCCCGAGATTACAAATCACGTGCTCTACCGCTGAGCTACGCCGGCTGTTAAGATAATTAAAAGAACCTTTTTTATGAAGCAGACCATTTCATTGAAATCCTCTGAAATGGTCTGCAAAAATAATCATATTTCTTGAATCTACAAACGTTTTTATCAAAAAAAATAAACTTTTTTTTATCAAAAATACAATTTATTGATTCTCAACACTGTCAATTACTTATCCAACTTACCTTTATACTTTTCTAACTGCTTTTTCAAAGCATCAATTGCCTCATCTGTTGACTCCTCGAACGATTTGCTAACCTTACTTGCAAACAAATCATTTCCTTTTAACATAATTCTGATATCTACAATCTTATTTTCAGGTGTGTCGGTATTGTCTAATTTCAATGTAACTTCAGATCCTATTACATCAGAATACTTAGCACATACCTTTTCTAATTTTTGTGTAATAAAATCTTCTAATTTAGAATCTGCTTTAAAGTGAACTGAATTGATGTTAATTTTCATATTAACCTCCTGTTTTAAATTAGTTATTAATAATATTGGTTTTAACCATGTTTTTATTTATCTCCGTAAGGATGCGCTTTCTTATATACATCCTTAAGTTTGTCTATCGTATTATGTGTATATATCTGCGTAGAGTTTAAACTACTATGCCCTAACATTTTTTGTATCGCCCTGATGTCAGCTCCTCTATTTAACAGATGAGTGGCAAAAGTATGACGCAATACATGAGGACTCTTCTGCTCTATGCTTGTTATTTCTCCTAATATATTATGTATAACATTATATATAAACTTAGGTGTCGTAACATTTCCCTTGTCATCAGTGATTAGTGCAAGATTATTTCGACATGGAAACCTATCATCTCTTAAATTCTTATAAGCTTTCACCATATTCAACAAATCCTCCCCTATCGGCACTAATCTATCTTTGGCTCTTTTTCCATGAACCTTTATTGTCATGTTTCCTTCGTTTATATCACAATCCTTCAATGACCTCAATTCTGCTTGACGCATCCCCGTCTGATATAGAATTTCAAACACCAGCTCATCTCTTCTTACCGAAAAATCGTCATTTTGTTCAAAACATAATTTTTGCATATCATGCTCCGGAACGAATTTCGCCAATTCTTTAGGCTGTCTTAATGATTTCACTCCCACTAATGGAGTCACAGCAATCACTTTCTCTCTCAAGCAGTATAAATAAAATGTTCTAAGAGTCGATATTTTTCTATTTACGCTTCTGTTTTTAAAGCCTTCCTCTTTTAATACAATAATATAAGAACGAATAATTCCAGAATCCACAGATAGGAGATCATCGCATCCATACTTATCTTTCAAGAAATCAGAGAATTGTTTCAAATCTCGTTTATATGCCACAAGCGTATGCTCCGAATACCTCTTCTCCGTCTGTATGTGCCGAATAAATCTATCTACCATCACGCATTCTTTATGCGTCAAAGATAAAAATATTTTTTGAATAAAACAATACTTTGAAAGGGAAATAAAATAAAATAAAAAAAACATTGCCTTAATAAGACAATGTTTTTTTCGAGATTATTCTTGCAAAATGTGCAAAAAAGAAATCAATTGTTTTCTTCTGCTTGACGAAGCTGTTGAACGTAAATAGCCTTCATACGTTGTTCACGTTTAATGATTGAAGGTTTTGTGAATTTTTGACGGTTACGTAATTCTTTTACAACGCCAGTTTTTTCATACTTTCTCTTGTAACGTTTAAGAGCGCGATCAATGCTTTCGCCTTCTTTTACAGGAACAATAATCATGTTAATACTCTCTCTTTCTTTAAATTGTTAAACTAAATTTCGTTTTTTCTTAAGCGGGTGCAAAGATAGTTATTTTTTTCTAATACACCACATTATTTTTCTAAAAGATTTTCAAATAAGAAATTATTTATCTTTTCAAATAAATGCATTCTTACATCAAGTCCATCTTGTTCGTATTGTCCATAAATGCTATGATTTTTATTTGGATAAACCATCAAATCAAATTGTTTACCTTCAGAAACCAATGCTTTTATGAGTTCCATTGCATTTTGATAATGAACATTATCATCGCCGCTGCCATGACACAACAAATAATTTCCCTTTAAGTTTTCTACGAAATTTATCGGCGAGTTATCATCATAACCTGAAGGATTTTCTTGCGGAGTGCGCATAAATCTCTCTGTATAAATATTGTCGTAATAACGCCAGTTTGTCACAGGTGCTACAGCAACGGCAGTGCTGATATAATCCGCACCTTTTGTTATACCCGATGTCGCCATGAAGCCACCGTAGCTCCAACCATAAATAGCTATCTTTTCAGGATTTACATAAGGCTGGCTTGCCATATATTTAGCAAGAGTAATCATATCCTCTGTTTCATATTTACCAAGTTGTTGGTATGTCATTTTCTTAAATTCCTGACCTCTTGCTCCACCGCCTCTGTTATTTATTGAAACACAAATAATTCCATTTTGAGCTAAAATCTGCATCCAGTCATAATCGCTGTGATTCCATGAGTTCATAACAGTCTGATGTCCAGGGCCTCCATACACATAAATCAAGACAGGATATTTTTTATTAGGATCGAAGTCTGGAGGTAAGATACGCCATGTCTCCATTTCCAATTGCGTTCCGTCAGGCAAAACAAAGGCTGGATCTGTTATGGTAACCAATTCTTTTTTAGCAAGATTATATTCCTTCATTCTTTCTGCAAATTCTTGGTTATCTTCTAAAACTCTGACTTGCTTACCTTTATTATCAAACAAAACATATTGATATGGCTGATCAACTGTTGAATTAATGTTTATCAAATATTTAAAGTTTGAACTAAATCTCGCATTATTTACACCTACCTTATTAATTAATGTACGCATCTCGCCT
The DNA here is from genome assembly GCA_015061295.1 of Lentimicrobiaceae bacterium. Classification (GTDB taxonomy): domain Bacteria; phylum Bacteroidota; class Bacteroidia; order Bacteroidales; family F082; genus Limimorpha. The sequence continues at coordinate 6,521 of SUWU01000015.1, read as the reverse complement.
TTTAAATTAACAGCGTAAATTTGTCTCTCGACAGAAGAATTCTTAGCAGCTTGGAAATAAACTTCCTTTCCGTCGAAGCCATAAACTTGTGTCACTTCCCAATCACCTGAAGTAAGCTGTTTGACAGGAGTTCCATCCATCATATACAAATAAATGTGATTATAACCGTCTTTCTCACTTGTCATCAAGAATCTTTTTCCATCTTCGAGGAAAGTCCAGTTATCTGTAACATCAATGTAGTAAGGATTTGTCTCATCGTAGAAAACAGTAGTTTGGCCTGTAGTAGCATCAGCTGCCAAGATTTCCAAATGATTTTGATGACGGTTTAATCTTTGGATTGCCAACACATTAGCATCTTCAGTCCATTTAATTCTTGGGAAATATATGTCTGTTTCTTCGCCAGTATTCATTTTTGTAGTATTACCTGTCTCGAGATCATACACAAAAATTTCAACTATAGAATTGTCCTCGCCTGCCTTTGGATATTTAAATTTATAATCTTCAGGATAAAGACCGTTGAATATCTGCATATTATATTCTTTGACATCAGATTCATCGAAGCGATAGAAAGCTATTTTTTTACTATCTGGCGACCAGTAGAAACCTTGAGCGAAGCCAAATTCCTCTTCATAAACCCAGTCTGGAGCACCATTTATGATATGATTCCATTTTCCGTCATGAGTAAATTGCAACTCCTCATTTGTTTTAAGATCTTTTATAAAAAGATTATTGTCACGCATGAAAGCTACTTTTGTAGCATCTGGAGAGAAAGTAGCGAGACGTTGTGAACCGTTTTCTGAAAGAGGCAACAACACCTTATTATTAATGTCATAAACATAAAAATCGGCAGTATATGAATGACGATAGATTGGATTGTAATTGTTCATAAACAAGACCTTTGATTCGTCATCACTCAAAGTATAGGTTGAGTATAAAGGAGTTGCGACAGAATCGCCAGGAAGTATCAGCTCTCTCATATCGAATAAGGTATTGACTTTCTTACCTGTTTTATAGTTATAGATATTGAGTTTTCCTTTTTCGAGAGTAGCGTAAGTGTTGCCATCTTTCATAGGATTCATGCCGACAACGCGTTTAGTTGCGAATGTTGGGCGCTCATAAATGTCGGCTAATTCAAGATTTTTCTTTTCCTGAGCATTAATAGCAAAGATGCCATTAAGCAGAAACATAATGATTAATAAGGACTTAATTTTATTCATAATAATGTATTTAGAAAACTCAAAAATAAAATAAAAAATTGAATAAAAAATATTTGGTAGAATAAAAAAAAGTTGTATTTTTGCACTCGCTAATGGGACGGTAGCTCAGTTGGTTTAGAGCGCATGCTTGACAGGCATGAGGTCACAAGTTCGATCCTTGTTCGCCCCACACATAACGCCCGATGAGGCGTTTTTTTATTGAAAATGGGACGTTAGCCCAGTTGGTTTAGAGCGCTGCCTTCACACGGCAGAGGTCACTGGTTCGAGTCCAGTACGTCCCACGAATCAATTGTAAATTACCACTCCACATTCATCAGCTCTTCTCCCAACTTCCTGATTTCGTTCATTATTAAATCTTCACGCTCTTTGCTCGGTTTTTTATTCCCACTTATATACGCAGCGATGAGACTCTGCTGTATTCCTAATCTGCGAGCTATGGCAGAAGCGTTTATCTCCGGATGAGAAAGGAAAAATTTTGATATTCCAACAGGTTCAGGATCATCATATTCAAAACTCTCAAAAGACACGTCTTCATCAAGTTCTTCCCAATGGATACCACAAAATCCCATACGATATTTTTCTCTTTCTTCGGGTGTGGCATACATCAGCCGCTTGTAGTATAGCAGCGACTGCCATAAAGTACGACCATCATCTGTCAAACCATAAATGCGGTTGTCTTCAAACCAAATCTTTGTGATTATCATTGTAGTTTAAATTTACTTATTATTCAAACAAAACTTTAATTCATCTATTCTTGAAATATTTATTCCATTCATAAATTGCCAAATCTTTGTTTTCTTCAAGAATTTTCTCCGCAAGTTTCAGATCTTTTGGCTTGATTCCATAATTCTCTATCAACAATACATATGTTGAACTAATTTCAAACTTTGCCTCACCATCGGCATTTTCAACATGAACGTGCATAGGCTCATGTTCATGGGAATAGAAGAAAAACCTCATCCCAAATATTCTAAATATTTCAGGCATAAACTTTGATTTTTAATTACGATGCAAATGTAGGATATAATTTTATAACCTGCAAGTTTTTTTTCTACAATTTTCATAAAAAATATTTTTCTCAACACTTTTCATTATATAGAAAACTTTTTCTACATTTGCACCGTACCTCCATGGTGGAGGAAAAAGGTGTTATTGAAATTATCTTCTTTGATGAAATTCTCGCAAAATTTCTAAGCTGTGAAGATGGTGACGATGGCACCACATCATTGGTATGTACAGCCCGTAGTGGCTTCCTACATATCCTCTGGTGTGGGTTATTGTTTTATCTGACAGCAAGGGCAATGCGAGAAGCCTCATCAATAGGGTAGAACAATAAGTTCCCACACCTTTCTTTTTTTTATAATCCGCTTTCTTCTGGGAATTAGGGAGCATTGAAAAATGTTTGCTATATGCCAAAACAAATTGTTTTTGAGGCTATGAAAGCCATTAATGAAATTAATAAATTTGCAAGTGAGAATCCCAATTCCAAATTTTATATCGGGAAAACAGACAATTTGGAACGAAGGGAAAATGACCATCAATCAAAAGGGTATAGATACTTAATGCCTATTGCAGAAACTTCCTCAATAGATGATTTAAATGAATTAGAAAATATCTTGATTAAGTTATCAAGGTTATTTTATGGGGAAAATCTTGAAAACGATCGAGATGGTGGCGGTGGCAAAATCGCTGATGGTCCAATCTATTACATTTATTTAGCATCAAAATAAATTTAAATTATGAAAACAATTAAACAATTGCTGATAACGATAGCAGTGCTATTGTGCAGCACAACATTACAAGCCCACGATTTTGAGGTTGATGGGATTTATTACAATATTCTATCAACAGATAGTTTGACAGTTGAAGTAACTTACAGAGGTGTATCTTGTGATGAATATTCTCATGAATATTCAGGTGATGTTATTATTCCATCTGATGTAACTTATTCTGAAAACGTATATAGTGTCACAACTATTGGAGGAGGATCTTTTTATAATTGTGATAGTTTAACAAGTATTGTAATACCATGCAGCGTTACTTCAATTGAATCTATAGGAGATGGTACTCCTTTTGGGATTGGCGCTTTTGAGGGATGCTCTAATTTAAAAACAGTAACATTCGGTGAGAACTCTCAGCTAACTTCTATTGGAAATGAAGTTTTTTATAATTGTTCAAGTTTAACAAGCATAGAAATACCTAATTCTGTCAAAACTATTGGAGTTATATCCGCCATTTCCAATGGTGCTTTTGAGGGATGCTCTAATTTAAAAACAGTAACATTCGGTGATAACTCTCAGCTAACTTCTATTGGAAATAACGTTTTTTATAATTGTTCAAGTTTGACAAATATTGAAATACCTAATTCTGTTACTTCTATTGGAAGTGGAGCATTTAATGGTTGTAGCAGTTTAACAAGTATAGAAATACCAAACAGTGTTACTTGGTTATATTTCAATAATTATCACCATCGTGGTGCTTTTGAAAATTGTTCGAGTCTAACAAATGTGACATTCGAAGAGAACTCTCAGCTAACTATTATTGTAGAATCTACTTTCTCTGGTTGTTCAAGTCTAACAAATGTGACGTTCGGCAAGGACTCTCAGCTAACTTCTATTGGAAATAACGTTTTTTATAATTGTTCAAGTTTGACAAATATTGAAATACCTAATTCTGTTACTTCTATTGGAAGTGGAGCATTTAATGGTTGTAGCAGTTTAACAAGTATAGAAATACCAAGCGGTATTACTAATATTGAAGATGATGTTTTCAATGGCTGCACGTCATTAAAGCACCTAAGTATAGAAGATGGAGAAACAATTCTTAAATTAGAGAGTAACACGTTCTCTGATTGTTCGTTGGAAACAATTTATATGGGGCGTACCATTTCTTTTTCTAGCCCTTCGCCGTTCTATAACATAAGAACATTAAAAACATTAACAATAGGCAGTGATGTTACAGAAATATATGGAAAAACATTTTATAATTGTAGCGGTATCGAGAGTATTTACATGACAAGTGTTCCACCTTCTGCTGGTGATGATACTTTCTCAAACACTAATTATTATCTCACAACACTTTATGTACCAAATGGAACTCTTGGTTTTTATCAGACAGCTGATGTTTGGAAAGAATTTTGGAATATTCAAGAATACGAACCTACATCTTCAAAAGATGGCGAAGCTGAGATTCCAAACTTCTCAATAACATCAAATAACATTTCCTTCTCAAACGCCAACAACAGCACCGTTGCTATCTATAGTATCAACGGCGTGCTTGTGAAGAAAATAGATAAATATGCTGGCGAAGAGATTACTCTCGAGAAAGGAGTTTATATTGTCAGTGTTGGAGATAAAGCAATGAAGATAAAACTTTAAAAATCACAAGTGCCGAAAGATTATTCCTTTCGGCACTTTTAATATTATTTATCATGAAATTAATGAATTATATTAAAAGCAATACTATATTTATAATTCTTGCGTTTATCACTATCTTGTCTTTATTTTACGTGTTTTATTGTACAACAGAATGTTATTGTACAATTATTAAAAACGTCTCTTATAGTATAATTGCAGCAGCCATATTTTATGTAATCATCGACTATATACCTTTAGTAAGGAAAAAGAAAATTATGCGCACTTTTATTGATATGCAATTTTCTAAGTTATATGGACATATCAACCAATGTGTAAATGGGATTATTAGTCCTTTCAGTTTTAATCCTAAAACATATAAAGATAAGGAAGATTTTGCTGATGATTTTTATAGCGTAGATCTTGAAGAGAAGATAGAAAAGTTTATTTCAAATACAAGAAAATCATATTTAGAATCGTATAGAGATCAGATTAATAATATTGTTGAAAGATTGTTGGATTTACATTCTTATTTATCTTATAAAGAATTGGAAAATCTAACATTCATAGTAAAATCTGAATTTCTAACGCAATCAATAAATCCGCACATAAAAGGTCTGCCACCTGAAATTATAGATACTTATCCTAACAATCAAAGAGAAATAGGAGAAAGTATATTTGAAATTTATGAATTGATAAAAGATATTAAACAATAACTTAATAAAAAGATGATATGAAAAATAGTTTGATTATCCTTGTAATTGCATTATGTTTGTCAACATTTTCAGTTAAAGCGCAGTCGTACGATCTTCCATTCGTTTCGCACACACCTGTGCATAGCGTTACTCAAAGAAATTTAGGACAAGTAATTCTTGATGATGGTTTATACGAACTCACAGTAGAATATCAAAGTAATTCAACAAATTACGAAATATACACACTTGAAGTTCGTATAAAAAATGACAATATTACACATATATATTTTGGTAATGGAGGATATGTTCATAACGGATGGAATAATAGCGGATATACATGGACTGGTGGTGGAATAAGGTGGAATGTAGATTATTACGGAAATATCATAAGCGGGAAAGCCGTAATACAATTAAATTATGGAAATGGAAGATGGCAGTTATTTACGATTAAATTTTAGCATGGTTATATGTAATCCTCCTATTATCATTCAAAAGCCAACTTCCTATCCACAGTAAGTTGGCTTTTTATTTTATCTCCAAACAATATAATCAAGCTTCAATAGTTATCTTTAAAAACACATTCCATCGAATGTTTATGAATCTGCAATTTTATTATACGCTTGTAATTGATAACTTCAAACTTGTTTGATTTATGCTGAAATGGATTAAAAGAATTATAATTGTGGTTTTGTCGATAATTCTGCCAACACCCCAGCGCATCTGCATTATGCAATTGCTACGCCAATTCCTTATCCTTGGAGAATTGACAATGCTCCGCTTGGATGGCAGAAGATGTTTTACCTAAACCCGATTGATTATTTATCAAAATAAATTAGAATGAGATCCTAATCTGACGAGTTCCAATATTTTCAGTTCGTTGGTGTCGGTCTTGCCATAGACAAGTACCCAATCAGGATGAACGTGACAGACTCACGCTTCATTTAATATATCGTTTATCATTTCATCAAAACTACCGTATGATTTACAATTACCTTCACGAAGTTCTCTTATAGCTTCAAGGGTTTCTTCGTTAGGTTCATATTCTTGTTTGAAGAATCCTGTTGACAAGACAACATCTAATATTCCTCTTGCTCCAGCGTTTTCTTCATCATAACTTAATGTGATTGTTGCCATAATCCTAAAATTTCAGTTTTTATATTTGCAAATATACAACTAAAAAATATTTTCTGCTTTCGATTTCGGGAAATTTTTCAAAAAAAAATATTCTTCATCGAAGACTTTTTATATTAAATAAT
>SUWU01000014.1 GCA_015061295.1 Lentimicrobiaceae bacterium | reverse complement strand
ACCTCTCTATGGACGCTGCTTCATGTATAGGCTGCGGCGCTTGCGTGGCAACATGTAAAAACGGTAGCGCTATGCTCTTCGTATCAGCTAAGTTCTCACAACTCGCTTTGTTACCACAAGGTCAGGTCGAGACTTACGAAAGAGTACAGAAGATGGTGGCAAGAATGGACGAACTCGGATTCGGTAACTGTTCAAACACTTACGCTTGTATGGCAGAATGTCCAAAAGGCATCTCTGTAACCAACATCGCAAGAATGAACAGACAATTCTTGGCAGCTAAGATCGCTGAACCTTTGAAGAAGTAAAAGGTCAACAGACAACGGGTAATAGTCAACAGACATTGTCCACCGATAAACATGTAGAGACGTATCAATATTGATGCGTCTCTTTCATTATTAATTCTGTCGAAGTGTTGTAGGGAATAAGGTTTTTGTAGGCTTAAAAAAATCTTTTGTCTTTTGTCTTTTGTCTTTTGCCATTTTCTTATCTTTGCATTTCTAATTAGAATTAAAATTTTACATCGATGAATAAAGATTTCGTAGAAGAATTACGTTGGCGTGGTATGCTTCACAGCATGACACCAGGCACTGAAGAACAACTGAGAAAAGAAATGACAGTAGGTTATCTCGGTATCGACCCTACTGCCGACTCTCTCCATATAGGACACCTTTGTGGTATCATGATGCTCCGTCATCTTCAACATGCAGGTCATAAACCTCTCGCTCTTCTCGGAGGCGCTACAGGTATGATAGGTGACCCCTCAGGAAAATCAGCAGAACGCAACTTGTTAAATGACGAGACTCTCAACCATAACCAAGCTTGTATCAAGAAACAACTCGCTAAGTTCTTAGACTTCGACAGCGACGCTCCTAACAAGGCAGAACTCGTCAATAACTATGACTGGATGAAGAACTATTCTTTCCTTAACTTCATCCGCGACATCGGAAAACATATCACCGTTAATTATATGATGGCTAAAGATAGCGTCAAGAAACGCTTCAGCGGCGAAGGCGAAGGTATGTCGTTCACAGAGTTTAGCTATCAGTTGGTTCAAGGCTACGACTTCTTATATCTATATCAAAATAAAAACTGTAAGCTCCAGCTCGGCGGCTCCGACCAATGGGGTAACATCACCACAGGTACTGAGTTGATACGTCGTAAGCTCGGCGCTGAAGAAACAGCATACGCTCTCACATGTCCTCTCATCACTAAAGCCGACGGCGGTAAATTCGGTAAGACTGAGAAAGGTAACATCTGGTTAGATCCTGCCAAGACATCGCCTTATGCTTTCTATCAATTCTGGATGAACTGCTCCGACGACGACGCTGCTAAATATATCAAGATATTTACTTTGTTAAGCAAAGAAGAAATAGACGCTCTCATCGAACGTCATGCTGCAGAACCTCATCTCCGTGAGTTGCAACGTACTCTCGCTCGTGAGCTTACCATCATTGTTCACTCGAAAGAAGACTTGGAGATGGCAGAGGAAGCGACACAGATTTTATTCGGTAAAGGAACATCGGAAGCTCTCCATAAATTCGATGAAGCAACATTGTTGAGCATCTTTGAAGGCGTTCCACAAGCGAACATCACGAAAGCCGCTGTAGAAGAAGGTATGCCGATAATCGACTTTCTGACACAGACTAATGTCTTCCCTTCAAAAGGTGAAGCTCGTAAGATGTTGCAAGGTAATGGCGTCGCTATCAATAAAGAGAAAGTGACAGACGCTAAAGTCATCGGTAAAGAAGACTTACTCAACGACAAATACATTCTCGTTCAGAAAGGTAAGAAAAATTATTATCTCATCATAGCAGAATAATCATGAACACATTCTTCCTTATCTTGATTCCAGCTCTCGTTATTATGGTGATTGTTTTCGTTGCCATAGGGATAAAGATGTTTGTGAAAAAAGACGGACAATTTGAGCGTAAGTGCGCTCATTCTTTAGACCCAGATGCCAAATGCGTATGCGGCGGCAAAGGCGATGGGAGTTGTAAGAGAAATAAAGACGCCAAGTCACCAAGTCACCAAGACACCAAGTAGAGACGCGTCGATTACACCAAATAAAATAAACACGATGTAATAGATACGTCGTAATTAGACAATAAGAAGAGACGTCACATTAATGCGTCTCTTTTTTATTTTAACGCGTCTCTTTTTTTATTATTTGTTTTTAAGATTTTTTACATTCCTTAATTTTTTTTAACAATTATGTTTGAATAATTAATTTTTTTTGTACTTTTGTGCCATGAAACAGGGAGCTGTAAATATATGGTTAAATTCTTTCTCATTTGTGAGAAGGAATTTTGATTTTACCCCCCCCCGTATTCAAATTGTTAAAAACCAATTATTTACATCAAAACTTTTTTATTTAGTTTCTATACTCTTAGAAGTAACTTTTTCATCTCTTCACAATCTCTTAATCTTAAGTAAAGTTGGTAATAAATGATTAAAAAAAGGAAGATTTAAGAATACAATTTATTTTATTTATTAATTATTAAAAAATCGAAGGCTCGATGGTATATAACTGAGGAGAGAAATTATGAAAAAGTTATTTTATGCAATGGCATTATTAGCATTCGTATTGGTATTGCCTTCATGTGGTAGTAAAGATGATGACGATGAACCAAAAGACACTCCAAAGACAGAAACAGCTGATGTTACTTTCTGGACAGACGACGATGTTTATGAAAATGTTGAAGTAAACTTATGGAAATATGATGACAGCTACGATCAATATCGTTATATTTCAAGTTACTATTCAAGTATTCCATCATGTGGCTCTGAAGGTTGTGCAAACTTCTACGGAGTGAAATATGGTGAATACTATTTCTGGGCAGAAAATGATTATTATGAATGGGAAGGTGAATTAGTAGTTGATGCTAAATGTGAAAGAATGCAACTCAATGTTGCAAGAGCTTCTGTTAAGAGCAATGCACCTTCAGGCGTTTCTTCAATGGAACCAGCTGTAATGGATTTCGATCTTAACAACATCGTTAACAATTGATAAATTATAGAAAGTAAAAGTACTGTTATGAATTTAAAGTACTTTTACTTTTTTTATTGACAATTTGAATAATACTATTTACATTTGCGCAATAAATAATAATAAAGATTATGAAAAAAATTACTTACCTGGCGTTATTCGTTATATTGATTTTAAGTTCTTGTACTTCAACAAAGAAAGTCGCTACAGTAACCAGAGATTACGAAGTAGAGACAATGGGTGTCGGTAAAGATGGAACATATCTCATCAAAGTCACCGATTATTTTCAAACAGCAGATGAGAGAGTCTATATCGATGGTTTAAAGAAATCAGCTGTTCATTGTGTGATATACAGAGGTATTCCAGCAGGAAACGGTTCCTTAAAGCAACCAGCATTGATGAATAATGATACTAAAATTGAAGGTAACGAACAGGCTCTGAGCGATTTCTTCGCACAGAAACAATATCTTAACTTCGTTGGTTCGATAGTAAATAGTTCAAAATCAATAACAAAAATTAAAGGCTCAAAAGATTTTAAAATAAGTCTTACCGTATCGGTAAATAAAGACGAATTGCGCAAATATCTCTCAGATAATGGTATTATCAAATCATTAGATTTTATATTCTAATTTAATAACAATAAAATTATGAAAAGATTTTTTACATTAATTATATGTTTCTTGTCATTAACAACCTTTGCACAAGATACAATCCCAGTACAAGAAGCAGTTTTTGGTACTAAGAAAAGAACCAAAAATATGAACACAGTATATCATCGTAGTTCATTACACAACATATTAATATTCCACGACGACCAGAAATATTCTGATGAAATCTTAGAGACATATAAAAACAGACCACAAAGTGAGAAGTTTAATGATCACACATTGGCTTCTGACATCATTAAGGTGAAGGGTGCTAAATATCTTAAAAGCAAGAAGATTAATAAATATGTAAATAACAATGATATCGCTAATGCACTCGTAGCTAAGTGGTTTAATAGAAATGAAGCTACAGGTTATTGCGATATGGAACTCATCTATCGTAGAGGTCTTGAAGGTGCTACTACAGAAGAGATCGAGACTGCAGGTTACACCAAGAGAGGCAAGTCACTTTTGATGGATATGGGTACAGACCTTATTGGTAATACTTATGTTTTGGCTCACGACATCGTTTATATCGACAAAGGCGAACGTAATGAGAAAGTTGCAGGTGGTTTTAAAGCTTTTGGTGAAATCATGAAGGCTGTCGGTGAAGTCGCAGCACAAGTAACAGGAGAACAAGCATACGCTGATTTAGGAAGTGCTACCGATGACTTGTCAAAACTTACAGCTGATGTCGTTGATGACTTCGAAGGTTTTCGTGTTAAGATAAAGACTCACCTTTACAGATTAGATTGGAAAGACGCTGATAACGATTTCTTCTTCGAGAATTATTATATGGATGCAGAGTCATACGATGCAGCAAAGTTAGAAGCTTGGAAAAAAGCTAACTATACATTGACATATGTCGGTTCTCAAGAAGTTGTGAGTGCTCAGACAGTATTGAAAAATAAGTGGGATCTCAAAGCACTCATTAAGATAGTCCTCTATCGTGCATTGGACGAGAGCGTAGTGAAACTCCAAAGAAACTACGAAGAGTTTAAAATTAAAGAACCTATCTATGAAGTAGCTGACTCATTAGGTCTTGTATATGCTAAGATAGGTCTTAAAGAAGGCGTTAGCAAAAACTCAAAATATGAAGTCTTAGAAAGAGTTGAGACAAAAGAAGGCGACAGTAAATATAGAAAAGTCGGTATGCTAAAACCTGTCGACGACTTGATCTGGGATAACCGTTATATGGCTTTAGAAGATGGTCAACCTAACGCAGAACTCGGATATACAACATTTAAAGTCACTCAAGGTAAAGACTTATATCCAGGTTTGTTGATTAGAGAAGTGAAATTCTAATGAGAAACACATTGTTGTTGATAATATTATGCTGCTTCTTGACGAGTTGCGACTCTGTTGAGAAGCAGCATTTTTTTGGAACTACACAAGGTTCCTATTATTCAATTACTTATTTCGATAACCAAAATAGAAACTTTGCTCACGAGTTTGACTCCATCTTTAAAGAGATAGAAAACACTCTCTCGCTCTGGGATGAGAACTCCATCATAAGGAAAGTGAACCGCAACGACACTGCTGTCGTTTTGAACCAAATTTTTATAGACAACTTCAATTACGCCATGAGAGCTGCCGAGCTGTCAGAAGGCTACTTCGACCCTACTATCGGACCTCTCGTCTCCGCCTGGGGATTTCATTTTAAAGAAGGAATGACGATGACACCCGAAATCATCGATTCGTTGAGACAATTAGTAGGATATAAAAAAGTTAAGATAGAAGAAGGGCGTGTCGTGAAAGAAAATCCCAATATGACGTTAGATTTCAACGCTGTGGCACAAGGATATACCACAGATATGATAGGCGAATTTCTTCTTTCTAAGGACGTCGATAATTTTTTAGTAGATGTCGGCGGTGAGATTATGGCTAAAGGTAACAAACCTAACGGAGACTTCTGGAAGGTCGGTATCGAGAAACCAGCAGAAAATAAAGACGATGAGAGAATTGTGCAGGAGATAGTGGAACTGAAAGACAGAAGTATCGTGACATCAGGTAATTACAGGAAATATGTGGAACAAGATGGCAAAAGATATTCGCATAGCTTGAATCCTATGACAGGTTATCCTTCAGAAAATAATCTTCTTAGCGCTACGATAATATGCGACAACACCGCTTGGGCTGACTGCCTCGCCTCGATTTGTATGCTCGTCGGAATGGAGAAAGCTGTTGAGATCATTGAGACACAAGATAATGTTGAGGCTTTCTTTATCTATGAAGAGAATGGGGAAGTCTTTACAATGTACAATTAACAATTAACAATGTACAATTAACAATGTACAATTGTAATTCAAACTCATTGACTTGGTGACTCGGTGACTTGTCCTATCGAACAATCATCAAAGATTATTGTATTGTTGAAAATTATGCATTATGAATTATGCATTATGAATTGAAAAAATCTTATCTTTGAAATCTAAAATAATGAAGCGATGGAAATCTTATATAAAGTCAACGAGACAACGAGTAGAGACGCGTCAATGATACCTGCATTATCAAGGAACATAGACACGTCTTATAAAGCCAAAAGCCTTATCATTATAATGTTGTTATTGATATCATCTAATTTCCTCAATGCTCAGCAGCTACAATCTTACTCAGATAAAAACTATAACGATAAGGTTCAGACAGTCCTCTTGCATCCTACAGGCGATTCTCTTGCGAAGCCGATAATACCTCTCAACGATATGATGGAGAAACTGCATCTGCAATTCGATGTCTTCGCCAACGACGCTCCTTATATGTATTATACATTTATTCATTGTAATAACGACTGGTCGCAGCAATCCGACATACAGCAGATAGAATATCTCAACGGCTTCGACTCCGACGACATCGAGAATTATTCTTTTTCTCTTAATACCATGGTCGATTATGTCCACTTCGACCTCGTTTTTCCAACACAAGATATGATGCCAAAGATATCTGGCAATTACCTTCTGATAGTCTTTGAAAACGAACTCTCACCAGAGAATATTTACTTCACACGTCGTTTTATGGTTGTCGATGAGAAAGCTAATTTTAATGTCAATATTCCTCGCTATCCTTTCGATCTAAGTCTCGGTACCGATAAGCAGCAGATAGATATGACGATTTCTTATCCAGATATTTTTAACTCTCTCGCCGATCAGTATTCTAATGTCACTATTCAGCAGAACGGTCGCTGGGATAATGCTGTCACAGGCTTGAAACCTTCTTACGTCTATCCTGATTATCTATCGTATGAAAATAATGTAAAGACAGTCTTTAACTCTGGAAATCAATATCGAAGATTTAACACTAGCGATCTTAACGATCGTCCAGAACAGACTAAGACCGTCGAACTGTCGAAAGATTATTATGTCGTTACTTTGTATAACGACACGAAAAGAAACCTCCATGCTTATATAGATGAACAAGATCTATTCGGTGAAAAGGTGATTTATTTAGAACGTGACGACAGAGCTGCTGCCACCGAAGCTGATTATGTCATGGTGGATTTCTTCTTAGAATGGTCGCCTGTTATGGCTAACGAAGATGTTTATGTCATGGGTGCTATAACCGATTGGAACTTAGATGAGAAAAATAAAATGACTTACGACTTTGAACGTAAGGGTTATGCTCTCAGCCTTTTGCTTAAACAAGGTTATTACGATTACATATATGCTGTGAAAGAAAAAGATCAGACGGCGGCTGATGTTGGCGTAGTGGCAGGCAACTTCTGGGAAACGAAAAACGAATATACTATCTATCTTTACCTTTTTGATCAGATAAATAATTACGACCAGTTGATAGGAGTAAAGACCATTTTATCACATTAATTGATATATGTCGGAAGAGAGAATTACATTATTTGCTGAGATATTATTACCATTACCAATACCAGGCACATTCACCTATCGCGTTCCTTTTGAGTTGAATCAAAAAGCGAAGATAGGGCAACGTGCCATAGTTCAGTTTGGAAAGACAAAGATAATGTCGGGATTGATAATATCTCTCACGACAGAAGTACCTGATTACAATAGTGTAAAATATCTTATAGACATACTCGATGATGATCCTATCGTCAATGAGAAACAGCTGCAGCTATGGAGCTGGATTTCCTCCTATTATTTATGTTATCCTGGTGAGGTGATGCAGGCGGCTCTTCCTTCGGCGCTGAAACTCTCAAGTGAGTCGAAGATTGTGTTGTCGGACGATTTTGAAGTCGATAGCATGACGCTGAGCGATAATGAATTTCTTATCGTGGAAGCCTTGCAGATACAGCCTCAGTTGACGATAACGGAAGTAAGTAAGATTATAGGTTATAAGAAAGTGATGCCTCTCATCAAGACGATGATAGAGAAGAAAATCGTCGTGATGCAGGAAGAGCTTCAGCAGAAATATAAGGCGAAATATGAACGTTATGTGCGTCTCTCCAATACCTATCGCGATGAAGATAAGATGCATGAGCTGATGGATAAACTCTCGAAAAGAGCTTACAAACAACTCGAGCTTCTGATGGCTTTTCTTGTACTCGGAGGCTCCGCTGATAATGACGTGCTTGTTGCCGACCTATTAAAAAAAGCTGACGCTACATCTAACGCTTTGTCGGCTTTGACAGATAAAGGAGTCTTTGAGACTTATCAGAAAAGAGTAAGCCGTCTGAAAGAATATAAGGCTCTTACCGACGTGAGTTCTATCGTTCTCACTGAGAAACAGCAGGAAGCATACGACGCGATACATCAAGGTTTTAATGAAGAGAAACCCGTCTTGCTTCATGGCGTGACGGCGAGCGGTAAGACTGAAATTTATATTAAACTCATTCAAGAAGCTCTCGATGAAGGAAGACAGGTTTTATATCTTCTTCCGGAGATAGCTCTGACAGAACAGATTATCAACCGTTTGAAAAAATATTTCGGCGATAGGGTAGGAGTATATCACTCTCGATATGATAACAACGAACGCGTTGAGATCTGGCAGCAGGTGATGAATTTTAGAAGTCAACGAGTGGAGACTCAGAGACTCGGTGACTCAAAATACCAAATCATCATCGGTTCGCGCTCGGCGGTGTTTCTGCCTTTCAGCGATTTAGGTTTGATAATCGTCGATGAGGAGCATGACAGCTCTTTCAAGCAGATAGACCCAGCGCCGCGTTATTCGGCTCGCGACCTCGCAGCTCTTATGTCGAAGATGTTCCACGCTCGCCTCCTGCTCGGCTCAGCTACACCTTCCTTCGAATCTTATTTCAACGCTAAACAAAATAAATATCACTTAGTTACATTGTCGCAACGTTACGGAGGCGTGGAGATGCCTGAGATTATCGTCGATGACCTCAGAGTGGAGACTCGTCGTAAGACCATGCAGGCTAACTTCGGCAAGACTCTCGTCGAGGCGATGAACAAGACTCTCGAAGAGAAAAATCAAGTCATTCTATTCCAAAACCGTAGAGGCTTCTCGCTGAGAATAGAATGTGACCACTGTAACTATATACCGCAATGTGTCAACTGTGACGTCAGCCTCATATATCATAAAAATCAAAATATACTGAAATGTCATTATTGTGGTTACACGGCAAGCGTGCCGGCAGAATGTCCTAACTGTCACAGCACCGACCTTAAGATGCACGGCTTCGGGACAGAACGTATTGAAGACGATCTGAAGGTGGTTTTCCCTGATGCTAACAGCGCTCGCCTTGACTTAGATACTACAAGGACAAAAAACAGCTACCAGCATATCTTGGAGCAATTTCAAAATAAGGAGACTGACATCCTCGTCGGAACGCAGATGGTGACAAAAGGTCTCGACTTCGACTCGGTGAAAGTCGTCGGTATTTTAAATGCAGATAACATGCTGACATTCCCCGACTTCAGAGCTTATGAACGCAGCTTCCAGCTGATGGAGCAGGTGAGCGGTCGCGCCGGAAGAAAAGGCGACAAAGGCAAGGTGATAATACAGACCTACCAGCCATATCACCCTGTGATCCTCAATGTGATAAGTCACGATTATGTGAAGTTTTACGAGGAACAGATGCCGATACGCCGTCAGTTCAACTATCCGCCTTACTCGCGACTTGTGATGATAAAGCTGAGAGATGTAGATAACATTAAAGTTAACAAAGCCGCCGATGAACTCGCTAAGATATTCCGTCATGTCTTTAAGGAGAATCTGCTCGGTCCGGAATATCCTATCGTCTCGAGAGTGAAGAATCAATATATCAAGCAGATGATAATCAAGATTAACAAGGAGTTAAACTCTAATAAAGTCAAAGATTATATCAAAAACACCATAGAAGATTTCAAGCATAACAATGAATTTAAATCTGTGAAAATACAAATTGATGTCGATCCAAATTAAAAATTAGTGGCATAGATTTTGTAATTTTCGCCGCCGTTAAAAAATAATATTAATAAAACTTTATCACTTCTATATGAAAAAGATAACATTGTTGTTTTTAGTTTTTTCTTTATCAATATTGTCATATAATGTCTTTGCTACAGATTTAGAGTCATCTAAAGAATTTGATATCAAAGGTAAAGTAATAGATACAGAGACTGGTGGTCCACTTGAATATGCGACTGTCAGTCTTTTTTATTCTCAAGACTCCACATTTGTGAATGGTGTTATCACCGATATGAAAGGTGCTTTCTCGCTTAAAGCTAAGGCAGGGAAGTATTATATAGTGGTGCAATTTATTGGATATGAGACTAAGACTGTTAATATCAATCTTAAAGATGATACCGCTCTTGGTAATATTATGATGCGTCCCGACTCTGCGATGCTCGATGAGGTGGAAGTTGTGGCAGAGAAGAGTACCATGTCGATGACTCTTGATAAACGTGTCTTTAATGTCGGTAAGGACGTGAGTAGTACCGCTGGTAATGCGATAGAAGTTCTCGATAATATTCCATCGGTCAATGTGGATGTCGATGGTAATGTCAGTCTTCGTGGTGACAGCGGTGTACAGATATTAGTCGATGGTAAGGTGTCGGGTCTCGCAGGAATGAGTACACAAGATGCTCTTCGTAGCCTTCAAGCTGATATGATAGAGAAGATAGAGGTAGTTACAAATCCTTCTGTTCGTTACGACGCTGAAGGTACAGCAGGTATCATCAATATAGTTTTGAAGAAAGATAAACGTAAGGGTTTCAATGCCTCTGTGGATCTACGCGGAGGTTTCCCTGTACAATGGGGAGAGAAGTTCTTTAAGGAAGATTTTCCTTTCCAGACAGGCGTGGGCGCAAGTCTGAATTATAGATTTAAAAGAGTTAACGTATTCGCTAATTATAACTTCAACTATCGTGACGACATCAGTGATGGTTATACTATGACAGAATATTTTAATGGCGATTATGGCTATGATCCAATGATTGAAAATCATGACGATGCGACTCAGATTACAGAACAATACACCTATCGTAACAGAAATAGAAAAGGTCATA
Organism: Lentimicrobiaceae bacterium; assembly: GCA_015061295.1. Taxonomy (GTDB): domain Bacteria; phylum Bacteroidota; class Bacteroidia; order Bacteroidales; family F082; genus Limimorpha. Next base: position 45,338 of record SUWU01000014.1, on the reverse strand, counting down.
ATGTGAGAGCAGGATTCGACTATTATTTCACTGATAACGATATTCTTACTTTCAGCACTATGTTCCGTCAGTCGAGAGGTTATAACACTCCGAGCGTGACTTATATCGACAATTTCCCTTTTGAGGGCTTGAAGAATTTCTCGCGTCGTACGGAAGACTGGTTCAACGACAGACCTATGATGGAATATACCCTTTCGTATGATAAATATTTCGGGACTAAAGATAACTCGCTCAAAGCCTCAGTACGTTATTTTAATAATACTGATAGAGAATGGTCCGACATCGTTGATGCTGAGTTCTGGAATGAAGATAGCTTGAATAACAATATTCCATACTTCAGTGTTAATCAATATACCGATGCGAAGGAGTATCAGCAGAACCTTCAAGCTACTGTAGATTTCGTCAATCATTATGGATTATCTACGGTGGAACTCGGAGGTAAATATACAGGACGCTTCATCAATAACAATATGATGGTGAAGGAAGATGATGTAATCCTTGAAGATTATACTCACGACTTTAATTATAATCAACAAGTAGCGGCTCTTTATGGTAGCTACGGCAGAGAGTTCGGACGTTTCTCGGGACAGTTGGGTCTCCGTACGGAATTTACTTATATCGACGCTTATATGAAAGATGATACCGACAAGAATAAACCTCAGCAATATCTCGACTTCTTCCCGACAGGTCATCTTAACTTTAAACTTACTGAGATAGATCAGCTGCAAGCAAGCTATGCCCGTCGTATCCGTCGTCCTTGGTATGGTCAGATGGCTCCTTTCCATTCTTTTAATGACGACCGTAACATCAGAACAGGTAATCCTGATTTAAAACCTGTCTATACTGATAGTTATGAGATGTCGTATCTCCGTTTCTGGGAGAAAGGTAATATCAACTTCACAGCCTACTATCGCCATAGCACCGATGTTATCCGTAACTTTACTACCGTTATCGATGATATATCGTATAGCCGTCCAGAAAACTTTGGCATCAGCGATGACTATGGTCTCGAGCTCGTCGGCTCGTTGGATGTCTTTAAATGGTGGAATCTCAACGGAAGTATCAACTTCTTTAGGTCTAACACTGTTGGTGATTGGAATGGCAGGCATTATACTACTGAGTCATATAACACCTTCGCTAGTCTCGTGGCTAAGTTTAGAGTCAAGAATGTATGTGACTTCCAAATCACAGGTCGCTACATGGGACCTCATGAGGAACCACTCGGATACCGCGATGCTAACTATTGGTGTGACTTTGCTGCTTCACGCGATGTCTTTAATAAAAATGCAACAATATCTCTTAACATACGCGATGTCTTCGGTAGCCGTCAACATGGAGGCGAGTCGTGGGGTGACAACTTCTGGCAATATAGCGAGAGTACATGGAGTACTACAACGGTGACGATTAACTTCAACTATCGCATTAATCAACAACAGAACAAGAGAAGGATGCCGAGTTCTCCATCAGGTGACGGCGACTCCTACGAAGGAGAGATGGAATACTAGTATTCCATCATTCTATCACTATCTCATCGCAGAAGATCCAGCCAGGCTCACCAGCGCCGACATGCCAGTCGGGACATGCGTCTATCTTCTTAGCAACCATCTTTATATATCTTGTAGATATTTTCTTGTCGATGGAGAACTCATGAAGAACGGGTTCTTCTATCTCTTGGGAAATGTGATTTTTTACACTGCCTATCGACTTGAAGTTCTTGCCGTCATTAGATACGAAGAACTCTACCTCTTTAGGCATGAAGATCCATGACTTTTGATCTTGCAAGAAACTACCTGCCAATCTGTTGATGTCTTGAACTTCACTCAAATCTATAGTGGCGACGAGGTCAACGCCGTGATAACCTTGCCATGTGCCAACGCGGAAGTTGTTGCTACCTCTCTGGTAGTCGATGAGAGCGATGTCGCCACCTGCCTCATATTGTGAGTTGTATCTGTTCTCAATCTTGATAGTTCTTCCTGCTGCTATCTTCTTGAAGTTGCCTTCTATGACATTGCTTCTCTTACCATCTTTTATAGCGACGACTCTCACATCGGTACTTTCCTTTATGTCGAAAGGAGCGGTGTATAATGTGCTGCTTTCGTCAGGTGTGCTGCCATCTAATGTATAATAAATTTTGGCATCAGCATCGATATGACTCAACTCGACATTCAATGTCTCGAAGAAGACGTCAGAAGCAACGGTGATGACAGGTGTTGTCACGATGATAGGACCTTCAATCTTTTGTGATGGACAATTTTCTAATTCTGTTGCCCATTCCGACTTACGGTTGTTTGTCATTGTAAATTCTAACTTACCTCCTTTATGAACTTCATCGAAATAGATGTAGCTGCGTTCTAATGGCTTGCCGTTCAACTTCACTGATTCTATATAACGATTTTCTCTTGAGAGGTTGTTAGCGACGACAGTGAATGTCTTTCCGTTTTTAAGGTTTATCGTCATCTCTTCAAAATGTGGAACGCCTATGACGTAGTAGCCGCTTGCTGGTGTCACAGGATAAAATCCTAATGCACTCATCACATACCAAGCCGACATCTGACCACAGTCTTCGTTACCACATAAGCCATCAGGTTGATCGGTGTATAACTCATACATTATTTTATTGACAAGTCGTTGTGTCTTTGAAGGCTTTCCTAAATAGTTATAAAGGTATGCCATGTGATGACTTGGCTCGTTACCGTGAGCATATTGTCCGATGAGGCCTGTGATGTCCGATTGTTTTCTTCCTGTCATCTCTGATGATGAGTTGAAAAGCTCGTTGAGTTTTCTGTCGTAAGCTTTCATTCCGCCCATCATCTCGATATGAGTGTTGATGTCTTGTGGAGCGAAGAAGTTGTATTGCCATGTGTTAGCTTCTGTGAGCATGAAGTTGACTTGTGTAGGATCGAAAGGTGTCACGAAGCAGCCGTTGCGTTTTCCGCGGAAGAACTTCGTTGATGGGTCGTATAAGTTTTTGTAATATTGAGCTCTTTGATAAAATTCGTCGGCTATGTCTTGTTTGCCGAGAGCCTCTGCCAATCGAGCGATGCACCAGTCGTCGTAAGCATATTCGAGAGTCTTCGATACAGATTCGCCTTCGCAGTTAGAAGGGATGAATCCATATTCTTTGTAGCAGCCCACACCAAACTGATCTTCGTTAGCGCTTTTCACCATAGCTTCCAAAGCCTTCTCATAGTCGATGCCTTCAAGTCCGCAGAAGTAAGCATCGGCGATGACAGGCATGGAGTGATAGCCAATCATGCAGTTAGTCTCGTTAGCAGCGAGTTCCCATACAGGAAGGAGTCCGCCTGTTTCGTAGTTATTAATAAAGGTGTTGATAATGTCGATGCTGCGTTCTCTTTGTACGAGAGTGAGTAGAGGGTGTTCTGTTCTGAAAGTGTCCCATAAAGAAAACACTGTATAACGAGGTCTGTCGCTTTGATATATTTTCTTGTCGTGAGCACGGTAGCGACCATCAACGTCTGAGAAGAGGTTAGGTACTATGAAGCAGTGATATAACGAGGTGTAGAAAATATCTTTATCTTCGGCATTCACCACCGTATTGATATTAATGCGGTTGAGTTCATCGTTCCAATATTGATATGTTTTCTGAGCCAAAGCGTCGAAGTCGAAGTCGGTGATTTCGGAAGCTAAGTTTTTCTTAGCGCCTTCCACATCGACGGCTGAGGTGGCGACGCGCATCACTATTGGCTGTCCGTCTGTGACATCGAAGTCGAGCCATGCTTGAAGGTCTTTGCCTTCAGCATGTTTAAGGTTAGGATGTTTAATGTTGTCGGAGCATATGCCGTATCCAGTGAAAGGCTCGGAGAACTCTGCGTAGAAATAGAGATATTGGTCTTTAGCCCATTGACCTGTGCGACGGAAACCGCTGATGGCGTTGTCGCTTTCTATCGTGATGAACGACTCATGGATAGTCTCCGCGGAAGTGTTAGACTCTTGAAGGTCGATGATGAGATGAGCGTCATCTGTCTGAGGGAATGTGTAGCGTTGCATGGCGGCGCGTTCTGCAGCGGTGAGTTCTACCTTGATATTATAGTCATCTAAGATGACAGAATAATAACCCGCTTTTGCAGTTTCATTTTCGTGTTTGAAAGAAGATGAATAATCTTCCGATTCGCACGATACTTCTCCAGTGATAGGAGAGAAGCGGAAGTCGCCGTAGTCGTTACAGCCTGTTCCGGTAAGGTGAGTGAGGCTGAAACCGAGTATGGTAGTGTCGGAGATATGATAGCCAGAGCATCCGTCCCATGAGTCCATACGTGTGTCGGGACTGTTCTGTATCATGCCGAATGGAGCAACAGCACCAGGATAAGTGTGACCATGACCTCCCGTGCCAACAAAAGGTTTTACATACTGAGCCAAATCTTGTCTCTCATGATTAGACGTTGAACATGAGAAAGATAAGATGCACATTGTGATGATTAAAATTAAGTTTCTGTTCATTTTCGTTCTTATTAATTTAATGTGTAATTCTGCTTTTCAAGAAACAGCGAAATTACTCATAATTTTACATATTTACAAGAAATAAAAACGAATGTTAATAAATGTAAAAAAAATACAAATCTTTATGATTTTTTACTTAAAAATTATTATATTTGCAAGTCAAAATATGAATTTGAAAAATTAATCTATTTACTAATTATTAACAAAAAAAGTGTTAACATGAAAAAAGTTCTTTTACTTTCATTAGGTCTCGTAATGGGATTTAGTGCATTTGCACAGACACGCGTAGCAAAGAATGACATCGCTGTCAGAAAAGCTACAGCTGTTAAAGGAATAGCTGTTGATGACACTAAAATGGGTAGTGTTATAGACAACTCTTCAAGAGCAAACAATAGTATCGTTGCTAACAGATACTTAAATTTTGAGGAAGCTGAAGCTATGATTACTTACTACGATTTACAATCAAACGGAAGCATTTCAAACCGTATGTATCAAAATGCTAACGGTGATGTTGCTGTTGTTGCTACTTTGTCATTAGACGCTAGCGGTGGTGCAGCCGATCGTGGTACAGGTTACAACTTTGCAGCTGGTGGTGATGTTTATGCTTTCGCTGGTATTCCAGAAGCACGTGAAGAAACTAATGCAACAGGTGCTGATCTTAGAACAGGTTGGCCAACAATAGCTCCTTATGGTGCTAATGGTGAGATCTTAGTTAACCACGCAGATGGTCTTAACTATTGGATTAGAGAAACAGCTGGTGAAGGTCAGTGGGATGGTCCTTACCAAATTCCTAACATGGAGGAAGGTTATGCAATGGTATGGCCAAGAGTTGCTACATCAGGTGAAAACAACGAGATTATCCACGTTATTGCTGCTGCTCAAGTTACTCTTGCCGATGGCAGTGTTGAAGTAGTTCAATACTACTGCCGTTCAACTGACGGTGAAAACTGGGACGTAAATTACTCTCCTCTCGCAGAGACAGATGAACATAAAGACATTTACGGTGGTGATGACTACGCTATCGCTGCAAATGGTGATGTAGTTGCTATTGTATATCAAGCTCTCTTCAGTGCACACCTCTATGCTTACAAATCAGTTGACAATGGTGAGACATGGGAAAAATTCGTCGTATGGGAAAATCCATTCCCAGGTGATTGGGAAACAGACGAAAGTACTATCACAGGTGGTGAAGATGATCCAGGTGCACCAACACCAGTTACAAGTTCTGTAGTAGTTGGTCCTGATGGAACAGTCCACGTCGCATTCTCAACATCATTATATTCACACCGTGAACTTGGAACATCATATTACTACTATTATCCACACAGAACAATAGATGGTATTCATTATTGGAATGATACAAGAGATCCTGTAGATAACACATTACGTCTTTGGGGTCCAGATCCTGAACAAGATCCAACAGGTGAATATGTATTCCACTCAGGTGATAGCATTAACTATTGCGGTTGGTTACCTTTCTATGAAAATGTAAATGACTTTATTAATGAAAATACATATGATGGTGCAGATGACCATTATTTATTCATGAGTTCAGCATCAGGTTACCCAGCTCTTTCTGTTGACCCAGAAGGTAACTTAGCAATGGCTTATTCAGCATATGACACTCAACGTACAAACCCTGAAAATGGTTTATACTACAGATCAACAATTATGTCATACAAAAAAGCTGGTGATGAAGGTTGGAGTGTTGCAGTTGAACATGTAATGGAAGACTTTATGCATACTGTTGATGAGGTATTGTTTGTCAATGCAGCTCCTACAGTTACTAACGTAAATGAGTTCTGGTTCTCATATAGCGCTGATGATGTACACGGTCTCTTCTGTGGTAATGGTGCTACACAACAAAATGCTTCTTCAAATACATGCTATGTCTTCAAAATCTCTTCAAGTGAGATTGGCGTAGAAGAAACAGAAGCTAAAGATGTTGTTTACAACGTTTATCCAAACCCAGCAACAGACATGATCTTCGTTGCTTCTTCAATGGATGCTGACGCAACAATCACTTTCACCAATATAGCAGGTCAAACAGTTAAAGTTGTTAACCAAGGTTTAACATCAGGTAATAACTCAGTTAACATCAGCGACCTCAACACAGGTGTTTACTTCTGCACAGTAACAGCTAATGGCTTCAGCCACACATCAAAAGTTGTTGTTAAATAAGAAGTAATAACAAATAATTAAAATAAGGGCGGTCTCGGATAGGGATCGCTCTTTTTTAATGTATAATGTATAATGTACAATGTATAATTTTAAATGGGGGATAAATTGTTGTTTAAAGATTGTTTCTGGCTGTTTTTAAGATGCTTGTAATTATTCGTATAATTTCTGTATTCTTATAGTATAAGAAATTATATTTCTTCTCGTCAATAAACTTGCTGTCATATAATAGTTCAAGCCAATATTCGGTCTCCCCAGCTTCTTTCAGAGAAATAGATAACTTAGCAATATAATCTCTCTTAGATTGAGATAAAGATGCTTCTTTTGCGTTTGCACCAATGCTTGTAGCCGAACGAAGAATTTGTTTAGAAATAACGAACTCTTTCTTTTCTTTACATAGGTATTTGTACAATTTAATTATAGACAAAGCAAATAACTTACTCTTATCTAAAATAATATTATTAGGCTTCATAAAATAAAGTTTATTGTAAAACTTATTAAATTAGAAAACATTGTTTATAACAATTATTCTTTAATTTACATTCTACATTATTCATTGTTCATTGTTCATCGTTCATTGTTCATTAATAAAAAAATCCCCGACATTTCTGCCGAGGATTTTTTTATTGAGTCAAGAGACTTTGTAAATCAGTTGCTGATTTATTCTCCTTTACGAGTAGAATATGTTATACGGAAGGCACCGCATTTACGAAGTTCTTGTTTAACATCGGTGATAAGACCCATTCTTACTTCTTCATGACATTTCAATGATGTTGTGAGGAGAGGTCTGTCAGCCTCGCTACGAGCCAAACGTTCAGCTTCAATATAAGGGATAACGTCTGTTATCTTTGAGTATTGATCGTTGAGTTGGATACGTGACTCTGTACCATATATTTTCTCGTTGGTAGGAGGTCCGATGTAAATGTAGCTTACCAATGACTTCTTTTCCAATTTTTGGATTTCTGTTGCAGCTGGTAATTTCATTTTCACTTTCAATGACACTTCACGCATGGAGGTTGTAACCATGAAGAAGAATATCAACATGAAGATAATGTCAGGCATGGAACCAGTACTCATTGCTGGTACTTCCTTAGCTTCGTCTGATCTATATTTTGATGCCATAATAATAATCTCCTATTTTATTTAATTTCTTCTGGTTCAGCCTCTGAGATACGGACAGGCACTGCTTTATTGATAGCTTCTATTTTGTCCTTATCTGTCAAGTCTGCGAAATGTTGATTAAAGTATCTTAATGACAGTTCGTCTTTACGTTCGTTGAAAGCTTTTGCCAATTCATTTTGAACGCTGATATACATTGAGTAAGAAGTACCGCGGTCATTTTTCAATGATACGACACCTTTGCTTATCATGACAGCTTCTGGTATAAGTTCAATATCTTTCACTTCTACTTCAGGAGCTTTCTCGTCACTTGGGCGTGGTGTGATAAATTCTTTAGTCATGTCTTTTAATGTGGCTACATCGCCAGGTTTTCCGTTGACCAACAATTTATCATACTTATTAATCAAGACGTTCATAATGTTTCTTTCTTTAACTTTGACGTCCATTTCCGGATTCTCAACTGGTGGGGGGAGACGACGGGTAATACCGCTATCTGTATCCATAGTTGTTGTAACGAGGAAGAATATCAACAGCAAAAAAGATATATCGGCCATTGAACCTGCATTAAGATCCGGTACTTTCTTTTTTTGTTTAGCCATATTGATATTATCTTAATTAGTTAAAGAGTTTTGCTACTGCTGAATAAATAACTGCTGCTATTGTTCCACCAAGCATGATATAAACGAACATCATGAGGAAGTCGCAAACGGCTTCTGCTTTTGCTGTGACGCCCATTGATTCTAAGTATTCTTGGCTTAATGTTGCACCTGGAGAGATGAGATAAGCTATCAAAGCTATTACAGCAAAGATACCTACTGCGATGCCTATTTTCTTGAGGTTACCAGGATTAACAATAGCTCCATAAATTGGAGAGAAAAGTATAGCCAAGACGAGCAATATGACGAGTGCGTATGTCATATACATCTGGAGGTCGGCACTTGCTTCTCCTTTGAATGCGCATATCGCAAGGATAACAACGATGATGCCCATGAGACCCCAGAGCCCGTATTTACAATATTTTAATAATTTTTCTTCCATTGTTAACTGTTTTTATGGTTAACGAAAATTATTTATTTTTCTTTGAATAGTCGTTCAAGATGTCCATGAAGCTGATTGTGCTGTCTTCCATATCGTTCAAGATACCTTCAATCTTGTTGAGGATGAAGTTGTAAGCGACTTGGAGGATCATAGCTGTGATCAAACCGAACACTGTTGTCAACAAAGCAACCTTCATACCTGATGCAACGATAGTAGGGCTGATGTCACCTGCTGCAGCGATGTCGTCGAAAGCTTGAACCATACCGATAACTGTACCGAAGAATCCCAAGTTAGGACCTAAAGCGATACATAATGTAATCCAACTTGAACCGCTTGAAAGGTTACCATTCATAACTGAACCGTAAGAAATCATAGCTTTTTCAACTTCATCAAGACCATCGTCGTAGCGCATTAAACCTTGATAGAAGATACTTGCGACAGGACCGCGTGTGTTACGGCAGAGTTCCTTAGCTTTTTCAATACCACCTTGATTTAAAGCTGTCTCTAAGTCAGCAACTAATTTCTTGGTGTTTGTTGTGCTTAATGTTAAGTAGATAATTCTTTCGATTGAGATAGCCAAACCGAGAACTAAAACGATGAGAACGAGAGTCATGAAGCCCCAACCACCATCGATGTATTGTTTCTTAAGAACTTCGTGGAATGTTGGTTCTGCTTCTTCTTCTGTCATTGTTGTTGTAACGATTTCTTCTGTAGCTTCTGTAGCTTCTGTAGCTTCTTCTGCTGCTGGAGCTGCTTCTTCAGCTACTACTTCTTCTGTTGCAACTTGTTCTGTTTGAACTGCGTTTTCATCTTGCTGTGCAAGGACTGAATTGCTGATACCAAATGTCATAAAACCAGCAATTGTGAGTAAAGCAATTAATTTTTTCATGATTAATAATGTTGATTACTACTTTTTGATTGTTTACTTTTTAATTTAACTTAGTTTAATTTTCTGTTTTGCGGAGAGAGTGGGATTCGAACCCACGATACCCTTTTGGAGTATACACACTTTCCAGGCGTGCTCCTTAAACCACTCGGACATCTCTCCTAAAATGCCTACCTTAATTCCGACCCCAAAATTACATAATTTTTCTTTAAGAAATGAATTTTTTTTAAAACAAAATATACTTTTTTTTCAACCTAAAAATGTCAATAATCGAGATGTATCAACGCTTGTTTATATTGAAGCTTTCATTGATACATCTCTGCTTGTTGACACCTTGACTTGTAGTCTCATAGACTTTACAATGTCATCTCTCCTCTGATAGGTATTTGTAATAATTCTTTAATTTTCTCTGTCGGATAGTTCTCTCCTATGAGATACATTAATTTTGCTATTGCCGACTCTGTTGTGATGTCGTGACCGCTGATAACTCCGATTCTGTTAAGATCTAAACTTGTTTCATAACGACCCATCTCTACTGAGCCTGATTTACACTGAGTTACGTTATATATAATCAGTCCTTTGTCGATAGATTCTTTTAAAGCATCGATAAACCATGGCGCTGTAGGGGCATTGCCTGATCCGTAAGTCTCTATGATGAGGCCTCTTAACTTAGGTGTATTCAGCGTGTGTGTGACAAATTCTTTTGTGATGCCTGGAAACAATTTTAAGATGGCTACATTGTTATCTAATTTGGTATGTAGCTTTAATTTCTTAAAATTAGGCTTCATGATATATTCTTTGTTGTATTTTATTCTAACGCCTACGTCAGCCAAGGAAGGATAGTTGCCCGATACGAATGCGTTGAAATGTTCCGCATTATGTTTGGTTGTTCTGTTGCCTCTGAGAAGCTGGTTCTCAAAGAATATCGTTACCTCTGGCACCATGGCGGTGTCTTCGTCCTTGGCAGCTGCTATCTCAATAGCTGCTATAATGTTCTCCCTGCCATCGCTTCTTACCATGCCCATCGGTAATTGAGAACCTGTAAAGACAACGGGTTTGTTGAGGTTTTCTAACATAAAACTTAAAGCTGAAGCAGAATATGCCATGGTGTCGGAGCCGTGTAGTACTACAAAACCATCATATTTCTCGTAGCAACTTTCTATCTTTCTTGCTAATGTCACCCAAAAGTCAGGTGTCATGTTTGAAGAATCTATCAGATTGTCAAAAGCATAAAAATCTAATTGATAATCTAAATTTCTCAAGACAGGCAAATGATCATAAAGATTGTCGAAATCGAATGGGACCAAACTACCCGTCTGAGGATCTTGCATCATACCGATGGTGCCTCCAGTATAAAGTATTAATATTGATGTTTTCTCTCCTGACATAAGCTGTAATTTTATGTTATAAATTGAATAATCTTCTTGCGTTATCGGTCGTCACTCTTGCGACTTCCTTGATGTCGATGCCTTTGACTTCTGCTATCTTTTTAGCTACTTCTATCATATACGCTGGTTCGTTCCTCTTGCCTCTATATGGTACTGGCGGAAGGTAAGGATCATCGGTTTCTAATATTATTTTGTATAAAGAAATATTTGCTAAATAGTTTTTAACATCACAGTTTTTGTATGTTATAACGCCTCCTAATCCTAAATGAAATCCCAATCCTATGGCGATATTAGCTTGTTCTTCAGTGCCGTTAAAACAATGAAACACTCCGTTGAGACTTCCATCTTGTTCGTGTTCTAAGATTTTAAACATCAACTCAAAGGCTTCTCTCGTATGTAATGCAACGGGAAGATGTAGTTGTTTCGCCCATTGTAGTTGCTCTCTTAAAACTTCAACTTGTTGTTTTTCATATGTCTTGTCCCAATATAAATCTAATCCTATCTCACCAACGCCAACCCAACATTTCTTTTCCATCTCTTTTTCTATGACGGAAAGATGTCTTTTATAATCATCTTTTACGCCTTCAGGATGAAGACCCATCATGACTTTGCAATTCTCTTGATGACTCTCATAGAAATCTATCATAGGCTTGATGGTCGTTTCGTCTGTATTAGGTAGCAGTATCGTTTCGACACCGACACTAAGTGCTCTCTGAAACGCCGACTCTCTGTCGGTGTCGAAGGCTTCGTCATATATATGTGAGTGTGTGTCGATGTACATGTTGATCAATATAAGAAGTTGTCGTATGGGTATCTTATGGCGTGCATATCTTTTATTTCTTTGTAGAGAAGATTTCTAAACTCTTGATAATTATCTTTTTCTACAGCAGATATGAAGATGCAGTCGTTACCTTTAGCCATCCATGTCTTTTTCCAATCTTCTAACGAATAGTTGCGTTTCGTTATAGGAGTGAGGTCGTCTTCTTCTTTCTCGATGTAATTGTATGCGTCTATTTTATTAAAGACCATGATTACTTTTTTGTCGCCAGCTCCCATTTCATTAAGAGTCTTATTGACGACTTCAATCTGTGACTCGAAGTCAGGATGAGAAATATCGACGACGTGAAGTAATATGTCAGATTCTCTTACTTCGTCTAATGTAGATTTGAATGACTCAACTAATTGATGTGGTAATTTCCTGATGAAACCTACTGTGTCGGATAGTAAGAATGGAAGGTTTTCCACTACTACCTTTCTCACTGTTGTTTCTAATGTCGCGAATAATTTGTTTTCTGCGAAGACGTCAGATTTGCTTAACAGATTCATTATTGTCGATTTGCCAACGTTGGTGTAACCTACGAGAGCTACTCTTACAAGTTGTCCGCGGTTCTTACGTTGTACCGTCTTCTGCATATCTATTTCTTTCAGTCTTTCTTTGAGACTTGTGATTTTATCACGAATGATACGACGGTCGGTCTCTATTTCCTTTTCGCCAGGACCTCTAAGACCGATACCGCCTTTTTGTCGTTCCAAGTGTGTCCACATACCAGTCAGTCGTGGTAGCATGTACTGATATTGTGCCAGTTCCACCTGAGTCTTGGCGTGAGATGTTCTTGCATTTCTGGCAAATATGTCTAAGATGAGGTTTGTTCTATCTAAGATCTTACATTCTAGTTCTTTTTCAATATTGCGAAGCTGAGTGGGAGATAGTTCATCGTCGAATACGGCCATGGTGATGTTTTCGGCTTTGATATATTGCTTCACTTCTTCCAACTTTCCTGAGCCGAGATAAGTCACGCTGTTAGGATGATCGAGAGGTTGTATGAAACGAGCCATCGGCACACCTCCTGCAGTTTCAACTAAGAAAGCGAGTTCTTCCAGATATTCCTCTGTCTTTTCCTTGTTTTGCTGCTGAGTGCTCACTGCTATCAGCACCGCTGTTTCTTCTTTTTTCTCGTAAACTACAAACTTATCTGCCATCTCTTGAACTTTTGACTCTGACCTTTTGACTCTGACTTTGACTCTGACTTTGACCTTGACTTTGACCTTGACTTTGACCTTGACTTTGACCTTGACTTTGACTCTGACTTTGACCTTTTGACTCTGACCTTTTGACTCTGACCTTTTGACTCTGACTCTGACTTTGACCTTGACTTTGACCTTGACTTTGACTTTGACTCTGACTCTGACTCTGACTCTGACTCTGACCTTGACTTTGACTTTGACTTTGACTTTGACTCTGACTTTGACCTTGACTTTGACTTTTTGACTATATTATATCATTGTTATTGTCATTGTCATCGTCATCGTCGTCGTCATCGTCATTGTCATCGTCATTGTCATTGTCATTGTCATTGTCATCGTCAATGTCATTGTTATATTAAAAACTTCTAAACCCGATAATTTCTCTAACTTCTTTTATTGTTTTGCTTGCGCTTTCGTGGGCTTTTTCTGCTCCCATGCGAGCTACTTTTTTGATATATTCATCGTTGTTGGCGAGTTCGTTGATACGTTCGCGGAATGGAGTTACCATTTGGATAATATCTTCTGCAAGTTGTTTTTTCATGTCGCCGTAGCGGATGCTCATGTTGTTATACGCCTCATCGAAGAATTGGACTGTCTCTGGTTTCGACACTATCTTCATGAGGTTAAAGAGGTTTTGTATAGCTTCAGGTTTAGTCTGGTTAGGTTCAGTAGGACCGCTGTCGGTGACGGCGCGCATCACTTTCTTACGTATCGACTTATCATCTTCACATAGGAATATGGCGTTGCCTTCACCTTCCGATTTTCCCATCTTGCCGCTGCCATCTAATCCTGGTACTTTGATAAGGTCGTTGCCAAAGTTGAAAGCTTGTGGCACAGGGAAATAATCTATTCCGTATATGCGGTTGAAGCGTTCCGCGAAATCGCGGGCTTTTTCCAGATTCTGTTCTTGGTCTTTACCGACAGGAATGTAGTTGGATTTATGAATCAAGATGTCGGCTGCCATAAGAGTAGGATAGGTGAGAAGTCCCGCATTGACGTTGTCGGGTTGTTTACGGACCTTCTCTTTGAAAGTGGTGACGCGTTCTAGTTCGCCGATGTAGGCGTTCATATTCAAGAAGAGGTAAAGCTCAACCACTTCTGGGACATCACTTTGTATATACAATGTAGCTTTTTCTGGGTCGAGACCTGCGGCGAGATATTCCACTAAAATCTGTTTCACTCTTCCATGCAAGTCATCTGGGTGTGGATGCGTGGTAAGAGAATGATAGTCAGCAATAAAAAAATAACAATTATAGTTATCTTGTAATTTGATGAAGTTTTGAACTGCTCCGTAATAATTACCGAGATGAAGGTTGCCTGTTGGTCTGATACCGCTTAAAACTATTTCTTTCATATTTATAAATTAATACGCAAAGATAATAAAAAGACTCTGACTTTTGACTTTGATAAGGACTTTTTTTTGAATGTTGAATAATGATTTTCTTTTGTGAAAAATAAAGATAAAAAAATACTGAGAAACAGAAAAATAACTCTTTGTTTCTCAGTATCTCTTTTTCGTAGTCTCTCATTATCTCGTTTAGAGAAATATCTCGTCTCCGTTAGTGTTTAAGAAACTATATTGCATGACATGGAATGTTTTGATTTCTTTGATGTGAATTTTTTTGTGATATTTCCATTGCCATTTTTTTCTTATTGAGAATAGACCTTTGGTGAGGTAGGCGTGAATAAAAGGATGCACTTGCACTGTGACATTGTTTTCATTTTGGTCTAAAAGCAAGTAGCGTAGGTTATTCTCTATTTCGTCGATGAGTAGAGATGACGATTTTATTGTTCCTGTGCCGTTACATGTCGGGCACTTCTCTTGTATTATGACTTCTGTCTCAGGTCTTACGCGCTGACGTGTTATCTGGATGAGTCCGAATTTGCTTGCTGGCAGTATTGTATGTTTTGCACGGTCTTTCGACATCTCTTCTTTTAATTTGTTGTAGAGTTCTTTCCTGTTTGCCGCCTCGTGCATATCTATGAAATCGACTATGATAATACCGCCCATATCGCGTAATCGCAGTTGTCGCGCTATCTCTGTCGCTGCTTCCAAGTTTACTGTCAGTGCGTTTTCTTCCTGTGAGTTTTCTTTGTTTAACCGATGTCCGCTGTTGACGTCGATGACGTGCATGGCTTCGGTGTGTTCAATAATGAGGTAAACACCATTTCTGATTGTGACTATTCTGCCAAAGAGACCCGCAATCTGTTTCTTGACACCAAAACTGTCAAAGATATTTTCTTTGCCTTTATATAATTTTACGATGTCAGATTTCTGCGGCGCTATGGTAGAAATAAAGCTTTTGATTTCGTTGTATAGAGCAAGGTTGTCGATGTGTATTCCATTAAATGACTCGTTGAGCATGTCGCGAAGAACAACCGATGTTCTGTCTAACTCACTGACTAACTTCGATGTTGTCTTGAGTCCGTTTAATGTGTCTCTGACTTGTTCCCATTTGTTGACGAGTGACTTTAAGTCGGCATTGAGTTCAGCTACTTTTTTACCTTCTGCTACAGTGCGTATGATTACGCCGTAATTGTTGGGTTTGATACTTTGTATAAGACGTTTCAGACGATTACGTTCCTCGCTGCTTCGTATCTTTTGTGAGACTGAGATACGGTTGGAGAATGGTACCAATACCAAATAACGACCTGCAAATGATATGTCGGAGGATAGTCGTGGCCCTTTGGTGTTAATGGGCTCTTTGACGATTTGTACTGGTATTTTGTCGCCTGCTGCTAAAAAATCAGATATCTTACCCGATTTGCTGATGCTCTCTTCCAACTGGAAATTATCCATGCTGGTCTGAGCAATGTGTCCTTCTTGTGCTAACTTAGTAAACTTGATGAGAGAAAGAATGTTAGGTCCTAAATCTAAGTAGTGAAGGAACGCATCTTTTTTATTGCCTATGTCAACAAACACAGCATTTAATCCTGGTAATACTTTCTTTATGCGCCCAAGATAAACATCGCCAACTGAGATGTTGCTGTTTTTTTGCTCCTTGTGAAATTCAACAAGCTGTTTGTCTTCCAATAAAACAATATTAACCTCTGAAACATCAGAACTGATGATGAGCTCTCTGTTGATTTGTGTAGTATCCATTCAGTTAATATTTACAAAGGTTTTTAAAATTTAAAAAAAACATAACACAACATTAACAATTTACAATTAACAATTAAAACTAACAATTGATAATTAAGGTTTGTATGTTGTGTTATGCGCGTAAGAATAATCTTGGATTATTTCTTCTTCTTATGTCTATCCTTTCTTAAACGTTTTTTACGTTTGTGTGTTGACATCTTATGTCTTTTGTGTTTTTTACCGTTTGGCATGATATGAATTTATTAAGATTAATATTATTTAACTTCGTTAACAAAAGTTTTTGAAGGTTTGAAAGCAGGAATGTTGTGTGCTGGGATCACGATAGAGACGTCTTTCTTGATATTTCTACCAATCTTTTCAGCTCTGGTCTTGCGGATGAAACTGCCAAAACCTCTTAAATAAACAGGTTCGCCTTGAGCAACAGCTTCTTTAACAACGCTCATGAATGCTTCAACAACTTCTTGAGTATTAACTTTCTCAATGCCTGTCTTTTCTGTAATTTTTGCTACGATTTCTGCTTTTGTCATGTCTATTATTTTTAAAGATTTATAATTTTTAAATTTTAGTTTGCAAAGGTAAAAACTTTTTTTGATAATAGTGATAAAAAAAATATTTTTTTTGCTAAAAGCGTTAAAAATGTGTATAATAGCATTGAAAATGTCTTTTTGTTATTAATAATATATGTATAAACGGCGTTTTTTTAACTTTCGTAAAGGAAAAAGATGTACCTTTGGTAAAGAATTTTTAACATTATAAATATGGCAAGTCTTAATAAAGTTATGCTTATTGGTCGATTAGGAAAAGACCCTGAGATAGTATCGTTTGAAAATGGAAATAAAAAAATGTCTGTGACATTGGCAACCTCCGAGAGTTACCGTGACCGTAATGGTGAATGGGTTGAACAAACAGATTGGCATAATTTAGTCAATTGGGGAAATATAGCTCTCGATATAGCTGAAAAAAGACGTAATTATATTAAAGGTGATATGATGTATGTGGAAGGAAGAATAAAAACTCGTCAATATGTAGATGCCCAAAATGTCACTCGTTACATCACGGAGATAGTGGTGGATAAAATGATGAGCATGGGAACAAACCGTCCTCAGGTAAATCCAAATCAACAGAATACGTCTTATAATGCTTATCAACAGCCAACGGTAAGCAGCCAGCAGCCAACAGCTAATTACCAGCAGCCTCCGTTGCCTGAAATGCCAAATCCTGATTATGACGGGGATGATCTTCCGTTTTGAGGGTGTAAAGGGCTAAAGATGTAAAGGGTGAAAGTGCTAAAGGGTGAAGTGATTAATGGTTGTGATAAAATCTTTGGTCTTTAACCTTTAGTCTTTAGACTTTTTTCTTATCTTTGCAATCTCAATTATAAAATGTTTTTGATTTGGAAACTCTTTCAATAGATCCTCTTATATGTCTGCTGACTGTTGCAGCAGCAGAGCCTTTCTTTATAGGTATATCGTTTAAAGTAGTTTTGTGTTTGTTGTTGATGTGCGTGATGTTGCTTTTTTCTGCAATGGCATCTTCTAGCGAAACAGCTTATTTCTCAATGCAACCTAATGATATTAATGAACTTGAGTCGTCTTCTGATAGAAATAGTAGGTTGGTTCTTGAGATACGCCAAAAACCTAAAACATTACTTGTAACAATTCTGATAACTAATAATTTGGTTAATATAGCCATAACGATATTCTCAACGTATATCATGAATATGATGTTTAATCTTGTGGAATATCCTGTGGCGGCATTCGTGCTTAACGTCGTCGTTGTGACTTCGCTGATATTGCTTTTCGGTGAGATGATTCCAAAAGTTTATGCCTCAAAGAAAGCAAAGTCAATAGCACTTATGATGGCTCCAATATTAAGAGCGCTTATAATAACTTTTAAACCTTTAAGTAAGATTTTTGTCGTCTCTACATCGTTTATTGACAAGAGAGCTGCGAAGAAGACATCGACTATATCGTTGAGCGATCTGTCAACAGCTGTTGAAATTACAACAGAAGAGGGCGCTTCTCAAGATGAGAAAAATATGCTTAAAGGCATCGCGACATTCGGAGAGAAGGAGGTGAGCGATGTGATGAAGCCTCGAGTTAACATGTTCTCCGTCTCATTAGATACGGCATTCCACGATTTGATGACGCAGATCGTGGAAAAAGGCTTCTCAAGAATCCCTGTTTATGATAAAGATTTAGATGATGTCAAAGGCTTGTTGTATGTGAAAGATATGCTGCCTTATGTGGAAAAGGCTGATTTTGAATGGCAAAATCTGATGCGACCAGCTTTCTTTGTGCCAGAAAACAAAAAGATAAATGATTTGTTTCAAGACTTTAGAGCAAAGAAAATACATATGGCTATTGTCGTTGATGAATATGGTGGAACGTCGGGTCTCGTGACAATGGAGGATATTGTGGAAGAAATTGTCGGCGACATCAGCGATGAATTTGATAAAGAACCTGAGAATGACAACTATAAAAAGATAGATGATTCTACATATATCTTCAAAGCTCAGATAAGTCTCATCGACTTCTGTAAGATATTATCAGTTAAAGATAATTATTTTGAAGAGATAGAAGGTGAGTCAGATACCTTGGCGGGACTTATCCTCGAAAAAGAAGGTCGTATCCCAGAAACAGGATTTACTTGTACCTTTAAGGATTTTACCTTCGAGATAACAGAAGCCGACAACAAACATATTATTAAAATTAAAGTGAGTCGCAAAAATGAGGGATAAAAAACTCAACAAGTCAACAAGACAAAGAGACAACAAGTTTGTTTTAAAAACTTCATTGTACATTCTTTATTGTACATTCTTTATTTTCTTATTCATTTCATGCGACAATAAAAATTATCAGCCAAAACCAAGAGGCTACTTTAGAATAGATTTGCCTCAGAAAGAATATGTGAAACTCGATACAATGAAATATTATTCCTTCGAATATCCCGCATATTCCGAAATCACTCCAGATTATTACTCTCTTCATGAAAAGGAATGGATAAATATTGAATATCCAAACCATAAAGGAACTATACATATTAGTTATAAAACTATTGAAGATAACTTGGATAAATATCTCGAAGATTCTTATTCGATGATGATAAAACATATCTCAAGAGCTGTTGGTATCCGCGATAGCGTGGTGATAAATCGTGATAGAAAGGTCTATGGTCTCGTCTATTTCCTTGAAGGAGAAGGCGTGGCATCACCTCTGCAGTTTTATCTTACCGACAGCGTAAACCATTTTATGAGAGGCTCTCTGTACTTTAATGTGAGAACTAATAACGATTCTCTCGCACCCGTTATCGATTTCATCACCGACGATATCCGTCATCTTATCGAAACGATAGAGTGGAAATGAGTCTCTGAGTCTCCGAGTCTCCAGGTCACCAAGAGAAATTTTCAGGTTTTCTGATTTTCAATTTCTCAGATAAAAAAAAGTCATGGTCAGAGTCAAAAGTCAGAGTCTTTTTATTATCTTTGCCAAAATTTTTTTTACACATACATCTTATGTAGGATTTATAACATAGTATTCATTATCAAAGAAAGGGGGAAACCATGATAGAAACATTAGCAGTAGGCAAACTGAAATGGCATCATATTACAGACCCGACGGAAGAGGATTTCGTTGAATTGAGAGATAAATTTCATTTCCACCCTTTAGATATTGAAGACTGTAGGTCGGTGAACCAACGTCCTAAGATAGATATTTACGATGACTATTATTTCCTTATCCTTCAATATCCTGATTTCGATAGACAGGATAAGTTTGTGTTTCCAAAAGAAGTGAAACTTTTCTGGGGTAAAGATTACATCATCACTTTGGAGAGAAAACGCTGGCATGTGAGTCAGTTGTTTAACGAATATAGCGAACGTGATGATGAATTGTTGATGAAAGATCTTGCAACTTCTGATATTCTATTGTATCGTATCATAGAGAAACTGATGAAAGAGTCGTTGTATCTGCTGAGGAAGATAGGCTTTGAGTTGGAGATGCTTAATAAAGAACTCTTTGGAAGTAAGCAAGTTAGGATTATTGAGAGAATATCTGTGACAAGGAAGAATATCATTACGATAAATACTATCTTCAAGCCTCAGCTGAGAATGTTCCATAGTTTTGAGACAGGACAAATCAAAGGTTTCGGTGATGTAGAGTTCATGGAAGACTACTGGGGTAATATTCTTGACTATTATCAAAAAGTATGGGATATGACCGAAGATCACGAGGATTTAATTGAAGGTCTCTCTAAGACCTTTGATTCTATGCAGACGAATAAAACCAATGAGATTATGAAGATACTTACACTTCTTTCTTCTATAATACTCCCTCTCACTTTTATCACGGGACTCTTTGGGATGAATGTCGTATTTCCTTTCATCACAACAACAAAAGTGGCATTCTGGGTTATAATAGGTGTGATGCTATTAGTAAGCGTTGCTTTAATATATTTCTTCAACCACAGAAAATGGTGGATGTGATTTGCCTCTAAACTAAGGCAGGTTCTGTGACGACTAACCTAAAGCCTACACCATGAACTGTTAATATCCTAACGTTAGGGTCAGCTTTGAGATATTTCCTCAGACGGGCGATGAAGACATCCATGGAGCGTCCGATGAAATAGTCGCTGTTTCCCCATATCATTTTCAATACTTTCTTACGAGTAACAAGGTCGTTCTTGTTGTCGTATAATACCTTGAGCAAGGCGGCTTCTTTTCTTGTAAGAGGTTGTTCTTGTCCATCTAAGATGAGCAACATGTTCTTAGCATCAAAAATAAAACGTCCAATCTTGATCTTTGATTCGCCTAAGGAGTAGGTGAAAGGATTGTTTCTCTCCGCGCGTCGCAAAACAGACTTCATCCTTAAGAGTAACTCGTCATTGCTGAAAGGCTTGGTGATATAGTCGTCAACGCTATATTCGATGTCTCTCAGCATGTCGTATTGCAGCCCCTTGGGAATGAGAAATATTATAGGTATATCGGGATTTAATATCCTTATCTGTGCCGATAAAGCGAACCCGTCAATACCTGTCAACTCTACATCTATGATACATATGTCAATGTCGAATTTCTTGAATAGTTCGAGACCTTCAGTGCTTTTCTTTGTGTTATATACTTTATAATCAACTGCCTTTAGACTCTCGCTGATGGAGTTGCGTAAGTCGGACTCATCTATTACGAGTAGTACCGATGTCTTATCTATTGTTTTCATAGTTCGTTGTTTTATAACTATAAAAAAAGAAAAGGCAAAATTGTTTAATAAATGTATAAGTTTTTTTAAGATTTACTTATTTCTCTTATAAAGATAGTTGGCGTAATCTTTTAAAATGACTTTTCTTTCTTCAGGAACATCGATGCTGTCGAGATGTTTTAATGAGTCTTCATAATATTGTGTCATCAAGTCGGTTACGATTTCTTTGACGTGATATTTTTTATAAATATCTAATACTGTCTCTATTTTCTTTTCATCTCTACCCTTAGGCATCTTGAATAAATTAATAAGGATTTCTTTATCTTCCTCTGATGATAATTCTAAGGCTTTCAAGTAGAGATACGTTTTTTTGTTGTCAGAGATGTCGCCACCTGTCATTTTTCCAAATACGCTTACATCGCCATAACAGTCGAATATGTCGTCTTGAAGTTGGAATGCCATTCCGAGTGAGATGCCGAAGTTATATATAGCCTCTTGATTTTTTGCGTTGGTTTGTGCTGTGATAGCGCCAATCTTCAATACAGAGCCAAGAAGTACTGCTGTCTTGAGACGTATCATCTCGAGATAAGAGTCTAAGGTAACATTGTCTTGAGTCTCAAAATTTAGATCGTATTGTTGACCTTCGCAAACTTCGAGAGCTACCTTGCATAACTCGGCGAAGACCTCATGATAATATTTTTTGTTGGTGTTTAATACATATTGAAATGCCTTTATTAACATGGTGTCGCCAGATAATAGGGCGATGTCGGAACTCCATTTGTGATATACGGTCTCCATTCCTCTTCTGAGAGGCGCCTGATCCATAATGTCGTCGTGAACTAATGTGAAATTGTGAAATATCTCAGCTGCTATGGCAGGCGTCAGACAGTCGTTAATATCACCTCCAAATAGGTCGCAGGCGAGAAGACATAGTGTTGGACGCATTCTTTTTCCACCTTGTCGCAGAATGTATTCTATGGGTGCGTATAACTCGGCTGGTGTTCCGCTAAAACTTTGATTGTCGATATATTCGTTTATCAACTTTTGTATATTATCTACACTATTCATAAATGACACTGTTTGTTGTTATTTTTTTATGACCTCAAAGGTACGATTTTTTTGATAATGATGATGAAAAAATGGTGCGAAATTTGCAATATTTTTGCGCAAAAATTTTATGATGAAAATATTAAAATTATCTTTCTTATGTATTCTTCTGACATTGCTGTCTTGCTCAACTAATAAAAGATTGTATGAATCAAAAGAGTATGATAAGATTATAACGAAATTGTCGGATAAGGCTTATAGAAATAACATCAATGAGTCGGAGTTTGAATTTCTTAAAAATTCATATCATCAAGCTAACCAGGAAGATTTTCAAAGGATAATGGAATTGAAAAAGACTGGACAGCCAGATATTTGGTTAGATGTATTTTATAAAACCAGAAATATAAGCAGTCGTCAGAAAAAAGTTGATAGATTATCGAAAGAGATTAAGAAAGCTATGAATTACAAGAAACTATCTCTTGATGAGGAAATGACGATGGCGAAGACTAAAGCGGAAGCATATCTTGTGGCTAAAACCAATGTTCTTTTGAATGAGAAGAATTATAATGAAGCCGAAATTTTTATCAATAATCTTTATAAACTTAACTCACATAATGCTAACATCGAAGAGCTTTGGCAGAGATGTGTGATGTCTAATGCTCAGCATATTCTCTTTAGGATAGCAACTCCTGTGGATTTGGAAATGCCAGATGATTTTGCTCAACTCGCATTAGACTTTGATGAAAACACAATATACGACGTGCCTTTTGATATTGTTCCTCGTGATAGTATTGAATATGATTTGATGATACGTGTTATGATAGATGAGAAAAATATATCTCCTGAACGTGTCGATGCTGTTACTTTTGAAGAGAGGGATGGTGATAAAGTGGCGAAGATTACAGATAAAACAATGAGTAAATCGGCTACTATTGTGGGTGAAATAGAGCTGATTGATGTGAAAGAAAAGTCTGTTTTGATGAAAACTCCTTTTGATGTTTCTTCTACATTCCGTTATAAATACGCTTCTTTTGATGGCGATAAGGGTGCATGTTCTGAACAGACGTTATCTTTGCTTAGTAATGAAGTTGTTGATTTTCCGAGTGATAGCGCTTTGTTGAGAGATGTTGCAAGAAAGTTGAATGAGGTTATAAAAACTCGCTATCAAAAAAAATAAAAAAAAGTGTTGTTTGAATAAAAAAAAGTTGTACTTTTGCACTCGCATAAACGCAGAATAGGATAAGCCGGCGTAGCTCAGCGGTAGAGCACGTGATTTGTAATCTCGGGGTCGGGGGTCCAAATCCCTCCGCCGGCTCAAAAAAAAGAGAACGAAATTTCGTTCTCTTTTTTTTATCCACTGATATGTGGGATATTATTGCCAATTAAGTATCTTCTTGAAGTCATAATCTTCTGGATTAGCCACGTATTTTTTAGCAGCCTCATAGTCGGCAGGAGTGATATATTGCAGACAATCGCGGAATACGAGTTTAGCTTTCTCACCGTTCATGTTGACGAGACGAGGTTTTACCTTGCCGTTTTCATCTTCTACGTCTTTAAGATATAAAGGTTTTACTTCGCCTTTGTTGTCGGCAGTGACCATAGCGCCCGACACGCCTTCGTCAAACAATTGTTTCACGCCGTAACCTAAGATGCTGCAGTAGAACAAGTCGAAAGCACCTGGATCGACGCAGCGTACTTCGTAGCCAATCTCTACAGGACGACTCTTTATAGAAAGTCCGAGTTCTTTGATGCGTTTCTGAAGCAAGGTGTTAAATATATGAGCTTTACTTACATTGCCTAACTCAGGGTGACCGTGGTCGTCGTAGGTGAAGTTGACTCCAGAGTTGTTGATTTCTTCATCAGTCATAAAATGGAATACGCCTTCGCTGATGATGGCTACGCCGTAGTCGATGCCTAAGATTTTACGTTTCAACATAGCGCTGATGACGAGTTTTAATATACGGTCGAAAGTGACATCGGTGTTATAGAACATCTCTGGTATTATGATCATAGGATAATGGCAGGCAGCGCCCATGCCGAAAGCGAGGTGTCCAGCTTCACGGCCCATAGCCGAGACGAGGAACCAGTTGCCGCTTGTACGAGCATCTTCATAAACTGTTTGAGAGATTCTCACGCCAGCTTCCTTAGCGGAATAATAGCCGAAAGTAGGAGTGCCTTCTGGAAGAGGAAGGTCGTTGTCGATGGTCTTTGGAACGTGTATGTTCTGTATCTTTACATTGTTGGCTGCTAAGAACTTAGAGATACGGTTTGCTGTTGAAGCAGTGTCGTCACCACCGATAGTGACAAGGAGCTTTACATTGTTGTTTACGAAGAAGTCGGTGTTGAACTCTTCGTCTTTTGGTTTATAGCGGCTCATCTGAAGAGCAGAGCCTCCCATTTTTTGAATTAAATCTGCGTAAGCAAAATCTATATCGATGAATTTAGGATTTGACTTGAAAAGATTTTTGTAGCCCTCATGAAGTCCTATTACGCGGAAGTTGTCCTTTAAGAAAGTCTTGGCAACTGTACTTATCACTGTGTTGATGCCAGGAGCTGGTCCGCCGCCAGCAAGAATAACTATTGATTGTGTCATATGATATTTTATTATGAGTTAAAAAAATATCTGCAAAGGTAATCATATATTGTTAATTACAAATGAAAAAATATAAAAAAAACATCATTATATTACTTAATATTTCGTACCTTTGTCGTTCATTAATCAGTCTTATTTTTGGAGGTTTTGAAAATATAGTAGAAGCATGTATAGTTTTATTTCTGGTAAGGTTGCAGAGAAGAATCCTGCATATGTTGTTATTGATAATCATGGTGTTGGGTATTTGATAAATATTACGTTAAACACATTTACATCAATAGGGGATCAGACGGAAGTAAAACTTTATGTGCATTTTGCTATACGAGAAGATGCGCATACGCTTTATGGTTTCTACACCGAAGAAGAACGCTCTTTATTTCTGCAGCTTATCACAGTGTCGGGAGTGGGTTGTAATACGGCACGCTTAATATTGTCGTCATTATCGGTAAGAGAGACGATAGAAGCTATCTCACATAACGATATTAGAGTTATACAAGGCGTGAAAGGTATAGGAGCAAAGACAGCTCAGAGGATTATTGTAGATCTCCATGATAAGGTTGTTAAACTTAACATTTCAGATGGCGAAAAAACGCCGGCAATATACAATACGATAAAAGAAGAAGCGTTATCTGCTTTAATGGTCTTGGGCTTTAATAGAACAAGTGTTGAGAAAATATTGGATAAATTATTGTCGCAGATGGATAACCCCAATGTTGAACAGTTAATCAAGGAGGCTCTCAGACTATTATAACTTATTGATTTAAGATGAAGAAACTACTTGTTAAGAATACATTTCTGTTGACGCTGCTGTTTGTCAGCGTGATTATGTCGTGTGTCGAGTTGAATGCGCAGGTGAACGATACCACGCAGTTGAGATATCCTATCCCTCAAGATGATGGAAATCCATATAATCAGGATAGTAATAAATCTGGTTTTTATCTTAATGATCCGTCTAACGTCACACGTGAGATCGTTTATGATCCTGTTACAAATCGATATGTATTTTACAATAAGATTGGAGATTTCATGTATCGTGATCCTTATACCATGTCGCGAGAACAGTATATCGATTACATCAATGATAAATCGATTAATGATTATTGGAAGGAACGTCGTGAGACAGGAAGTACATCGGCAGATGCTGGTAATCAGTTGATACCTACGATATATGTTGGAGGTAAGGCATTCGATAAGATTTTCGGTAGTAATACAATCGATATTAAACTGCAAGGTTCTGCAGATGTTACTTTTGGATTGAAGAGTCAGAGAAGAAGAGACCCTGCATTGACTGTTAGTCAACAAAAGACAACGAACTTTGACTTTGACATGGATATGCAGTTGAGCGCTTCTGCCAAGATAGGAGAGAAGATAGAATTTAAACTCAACTATAACACAAAAACGCAATTCACTTTCGATAACAAATTCACTCTTAAATACGAAGGCGATGAAGACGACATTATTCAACTCATTGAAGCTGGTAATGTCAGTATGCCACTGAGTAGCTCATTGATAACAGGAACACAGTCGTTATTTGGTATAAAGACAAAATTGAAATTCGGTAAGACAAGTATTACCTCTGTGGTGTCGTATCAAGAAAGTGAGACGCAGAATATTAAAGTCAGTGGTGGTGCCTTGACAAATGAATACGAGTTGGAATGTCTTGATTATGAAGAGAACCGACACTTCTTCCTCAGTCAATATTTTAGAGAGAACTATGAGAAGGCTCTGGCTAATCTCCCGTTGGTAGCATCAGACATCAATATCAATAAGATTGAAGTATGGGTAACGAATACCACATCAAACTACGAGAATTGCCGTAATATAGTAGCTTTCACCGACTTGGGAGAAGGTAAAGAAGAGTGGATATATAACAGTAATGTACAATCTGCCGGTATAATGGGGCCACAATATCCTGATGACACCGTCAATACCTTGTTGTATAACATGGATAACTCCATAAGGTCGTTAAATACAGTTACGTCATATCTTACTTCACAAGGCTATACTTCAGGAAAGGATTTTGAGAAGATACAAAAGGCGAGAAAACTTAGTCCATCGGAGTATGTGCTTAATAGTAAGTTGGGTTTCATTACATTGAATGTTAATCTTAATGCTAACCAGACCCTTGCTGTAGCCTATCAATATACTGTCATAGGACAAGATAAGGTATATCAAGTTGGTGAGTTCTCAGATCAGAGTATCTCAGATCCGAATCTCTTGGTTACTAAGCTGTTGAAGAGTACCACTATAAACACTAAGATGCCAATGTGGGATCTTATGATGAAGAATGTCTATAATATCAGAGCCTATCAGGTGAGTCCGAGCGACTTCGTTATGAATGTCTTGTATATAGGTAATGATAATGGTGTTGCTACAGGATATTTCGCCGATGCTAAAGGAGATGTGAAAGGACAGTCGTTGCTTCACCTGATGAATATGGATAATCTTAACTCGCAGATGAATCCTGTTGAAGGTGGTGATGGTATGTTCGACTTTATCAATGGAGCGACAACAAACGGTGGTACTATCAATGCGGCTACCGGTCGTATCTATTTCACTGTGCTTGAGCCTTTTGGTAGTCACATAAGAGAGATATTTAAAGACGACCCTGCTCTTGCTGATAAATATGCCTTCGATTCTTTATATACGCTTACTAAGACTTCGGCAGAACAATTTACCGATAAAAACAAATTCCGCTTAGAAGGTCATTATACCTCATCATCGGGAAGCGAGATTAACCTTAATGCTCTTAACGTAGAGCCAGGTTCTGTCACTGTGACAGCAGGTGGAGTGCCACTCACAGAAAACGTCGATTACACCGTTGACTATACTCTCGGTCGTGTTATAATATTGAATGAGGCTCTGCTTAACTCAGGTACAGGTATCAATATCTCGTTAGAGAATAACACCGCCATCTCTACGATGAAAAAGACTTTCTTAGGCTCACGAATAGAACATGAGATAAGCCCAGATTTCCTCATAGGAGGTACTATCTTACATCTCTCAGAAAGAGCTTATACCACTAAAGTTAACTATAACGACGAGCCACTGTCGAATACAATATACGGCTTTGATTTTAATTATCAGACAGAGTCGCAGCTGTTGACAGACCTTATCGACAAACTGCCTCTCATAGAGACAAAACAGAAGTCGCGTATCTCAGTGTATGGAGAGTTCGCTCACTTCATACAAGGTATCAACAAGGAGACAGGACAGACTGGAACTTCTTATATCGATGACTTTGAAGGCGCTAAATCGACTATTGACCTTCGTCAGTGGTCGAGTTGGAACCTGGCAAGTACGCCACAACATCAGCATAATCTTTTCCCAGAGGCTTTCTCAACAATAGGTTTAGACTATGGTAAAAATCGTTCTAAGTTGGCTTGGTACACTATCGACCACTCGGTGTTCTACGACCGTTATGGTTCTCTGTTGCCTCCTAATATCTCTAACGATGAGCTGTCGGATCATAGAGTGAGACAGATTCTTGAGACAGAGATCTTCCCTAACAGAGATATACAGGCAGGAGCGTCAACAAATGTGTCGGTACTCAACTTGGCATATTATCCTGATGAAAGAGGACCTTATAACTATGACACTGACAATGTCAATTCTGATGGTACCTTCTCTAATCCTGAAGATAGATGGGGCGGTATCATGAGAGCTATAGAGTCGTCAGACTTCAATGCTACTAATGTGGAATACATAGAATTCTGGATGATGGATCCATTCTATGAAGGACAAGATCAAAGTAATACAGGTAAGTTGTATTTCAACCTCGGTGATATATCTGAAGACATCTTACGCGATGGCCGTAAGGCATATGAAAATGGATTGCCTACGACAGCAGATGTCGTTAATGTGGATACTACATCATGGGGACGTGTGCCTTCGCTACAGGCTCTGGTAGATGCATTCGACTCTAACCCTGACTCACGACAATATCAAGATGTTGGATACGATGGATTGTCGGATAACGATGAAAGATCGTTCTTTAAAAACTATCTCGATGTATTGCAGCAGAAATTGTCGCCTGAGGCTTATGCCAAGACATTCGACGACCCATCGTCTGACAACTATCATTATTTCAGAGGCTCAGATTACGATGCGAACTCAAAATATAGCAGCATCCTTGAACGTTATAAATTATATAACGGAAATGAAGGTAACTCACCATCAGAAGTACAATATACAGAGAGTTATACTACCAATAACACTACATTGCCTGATGTAGAAGATATTAATAATGACAATACTCTTAGCGAGTCGGAGAATTATTATCAGTATGAGATTGATATCGACCCGATGAAGATGATGAATGCTGGTCAAAATAGAATCTCCGATATTAGGACTGCTACGGTGACGACATTAAATGGTGATGTTAAGACAGTGAGATGGTATCAGTTCCGTATCCCTATTAGAGAGCCTGATGCTGTTGTAGGTAATATAGAAGGCTATTCCTCAATACGTTTCATGAGAATCTTCATGAAAGATTTTAAAGACGATATAGTGCTTCGTTTTGCTACATTAGACCTTGTGAGAGGCGAGTGGCGTACTTATACACAGGCTATACAAGCTCCAGGAGAATATGTCTCTGGCGACCAAAGTAACAACACCTTATTCGAGATGTCGGCAGTCAACCTTGAAGAGAATAGCAGTCGTGAGCCAGTACCTTATGTCATCCCTCCTGGAATATATCAAGAAGTTTATACGGGAACAGTATCGACAATACGACAGAATGAACAAGCTCTGCAGTTGTCGGTCGAGAATCTTACTGATGGCGATGCTAGAGCTGTATATAAAACGACAAGTTTCGACTTTAGGTATTATAAGAAGATGAAGATGTTCGTTCATGCCGAGAAGATGTATGAACATGATGATCTAGAAGATGGCGACCTTACAGTTTTCTTGCGTTTCGGTTCCGACTTGACAGACAATTATTACGAATACGAGGTGCCTCTTAAATTCACAGAATGGTACACCTCATCTACTGATGACTTTGCCATCTGGCCTGAAGAGAATAATATAGAAATCGACTTCGAAGAACTCGTGGAGGTGAAGAATAATCGTAATAAATCGTTAGGTAAGAATAACGTACAGACAAATCGCGAATATACAGAGTACTCTGGAAAGAACAAGATAAAAGTCTTGGGTAATCCAACTATCAGCGAGGTGAGAAATATGATGATAGGTGTTAGAAATCCTAAGAATAATAATGAGGCAGATACCGACAAGAGTGCAATCATCTGGATTAATGAGTTACGTCTCACCGACTTGAATAACCAAGGAGGTTGGGCCGCCACAGGACGTATAGAAGCTACTTTAGCCGATTTAGGCCGTGTGTCAGCATCAGGATCGTATAACTCGGCAGGATATGGATCGTTAGAGACTAAAGTCACTGAATCGCAGATGGAATCTAATAGCTTCTATAATGTGTCGGCAGACATCGACCTTGGTAAGTTTATGAAACAAGAGAAAACAGGTATTACCGTGCCAATACATTACGACCAGAATCAAACTACCATAACACCAGAATATAATCCTTTCGACCCAGATGTGAAATTTAAAGATGCTCTGAATAATGTCGAAACCAAAGAAGGTCGCGACTCACTTAAGTTTGCGGCTAAAGATGTTGTGAAACAGACAAACTTTAATATCACTAACCTGAGAAAGACACGTGTAGGTAAGAAGAAACCTCACTTCTGGGATATTGAAAACTTCAATGCGTCTTACGCATACAGAAAACAAGAACAAAGAGATAGCGATATAGAGTATGCCATCGATAAATCACATAGAGGAGGTATCAATTATACATATTCTACCAATCCGAAGAATGTGCAGCCTTTCGCTAAGGCAAAATGGGCTTCATCGCAATATCTGAAACTCATCAAAGACTTTAACTTCTATTATCTGCCTAAGAGTTTCTCTTTCTCTACGGAGATGTATAGACAATATCAGGAACAGAAACTGAGAAACAAGAGCTCGGGAGCTCTTATCATAAAACCAACCTACGCAAAGAGCTGGGATTGGAATCGTAACTATGACTTCCGTTACGACATTACCAAAGGATTGAACTTTACATATAACGCTAGTGCTAACGCATATATCTATGAACCTACAGGTAATCCAGAGAGAGAGACCGCTGAGTGGACTGCTAACAGAGACACCATCAGAGACGAGATTTTCGGATTAGGTTCTATATCGAGGTTTAATCAAACGTCTAAACTTAACTATACCATCCCTGTCAATAAGTTACCTTTTATGGAATGGGTGACATCAAATGCTAGTTATACAGGAATATATAGATGGACGGCATCGTCGCGTTCGACACAAAGTATCATGGGTAACCTTAACGAGAATGAGCAGACGATACAGTTTAATGCTAATGCTGACTTAACGAAGTTATATAATAAGGTGCCATATTTTAAGGAAGTTCTGACACCAAAACGTAACAACAATCGAGCTCGCCAGCCTAAGATAGAAGATGAGGTTAAGTCTGCCGACACAACGAAACGCAGTCCTAAGAAGAATTACGCTAAGATCATAGGTGATGGAGCGATAAGAGTTCTGTTGAGTGTTAAGAAAGTGTCGTTTACGTTCTCGCAAGGATCTGGCGTCTCTTTGCCAGGTTATATGATGCAGCCCGACTATATAGGACTCAACTCTATAACAGGAGCTCCTGGATTGGGATTTGTTCTTGGATGGGACAGAGACATCCTCGATAAAGCAATAGCAGGTAATTGGCTTACCACCGACTCTACGTTCAATCAGGCATATTCGGAGAGATTTAACGAGAACTATAACTATAAGGTTACATTAGAACCATTCCCTGATTTGAAAATAGATGTCAGCGGTATGCGTAATTATGTAGAAAACTTCTCAGAATATTTCAGAGCTGATGCCAATGGAGTGTTTAACTTCTTCACACCTTCTAATGGAGGTAACTTCAGTATGTCGTATCTAATGACAGCAACATCATTTAAAGATAGCGATGAATTATTTAACACATTATTAACCAACCGACAAGACATAGCTTACCGTTTAGCAAGAGAGAATGAGGTGTGGATAGGACTCGGAGAACCAGAGGTGTATGACTCCATAGGCAAAGGATTCTTCCCATACGGTTATGGAGCGTCGTCGCAGGAAGTCTTGATGTATTCATTCCTCGCCGCCTATTCTGGACAAGATATTGATGAAGTAGGCTTGACGATGTTTAAGAAGTTCGCTTTACCAAACTGGACAGTTAACTTCAGCGGTCTGACGAAGATACCTGCTGTTAAGAAGATATTTAAGACTTTTAACATCACACATTCATATAAGTCTAATTACTCTATCTCGACATGGGCTTCTAACATTAACTATGTAGAAGAAAATCCTTTGGCAGTGTATGAAGGTACAAATATAAAAGTGCCAGAGTACGATATAGCTCAGATCGTGGTGTCGGAACAGTATGCTCCTCTTATAGGTGTTAATATGTCATTTGCCAATAACTTAGCTCCATCGTTTGAGTATAAGAAGAGCAGAAGCTTGACGTTAAGTTTTATTAACAATCAGCTGACAGAGGTAGAAGGACGAGAGATAATAATAGGTTGTGGATACACCTTCAAAGATTTAGGTATCGTAGTATCGTCGGGAAGCGGCAACTCTAAACGTAATACTAATGACCTTGTCTTAAAACTCGATATAGGATTTAGAAAAGACATCACTACATTACGCAGTATTGATGAAAACTATAGTCAAATCTCATCAGGACAAAATAGAATAAATATCTATTTGACAGCCGATTATGATTTCAGTTCGAGGTTAGGAATGCAGGCTTTCTTTAAACGTGACGTGACAGATCCATTCGTCGCTAATTCGTTCAAAACATCAAATACCTTTGCTGGTGTAACCTTGAGATTTAGTCTAACACAATAATTTTTTAAAAAAACATTATTTATAAAGATAAAAATTGTATTTTTGGAGTCAGATAAAATCAATAATAATCAATATTAAAAATAAACAAGATGAACATTCCAGCAGAATTAAAGTATTCAAAGGACCATGAATGGATCCGTTTAGAAGGAGAAACAGCTTATGTAGGTATCACAGATTTCGCACAACATGAATTAGGCGACATCGTTTTCGTTGACATCGACACTGTTGATGAGACACTCGAAGCAGACGAAACATTTGGAACAATAGAAGCTGTTAAGACTTCATCAGAATTGTTAATGCCAGTGGCTGGTACAGTAGTTGAATTTAATGAAGCTCTTGCTGATGCTCCTGAAACAGTTAACAACGATCCTTACGGAGAAGGTTGGATTATCAAAGTTCAAGTGTCAGACCCATCAGAATTAGAAGGTCTTTTAGACGCTGAAGCTTACAAAGAATTAATCGGATAACGATTTGAGACGACTGTCGGAAGGTTTCTATCCAGGTCTCATCTGCGCCATTGTTATAATGGTGTTAGTGGGAATGCCAGGAAATTTCTTTCCGGCAGTTGTTACTTTGTGGGATTGGCTAAGCCCCGATAAGTTAGTTCATCTTTTAATATTCGGATTATTATCCTTTATGACATTATGGGGATATAGAAATGTTATCCCACAAAAAAATAAAAATTATTTTCGTAAACTCCTTGTAGTCTCCTCGCTTGTTACAATATCATACGCAGGATTGACAGAGATTTTACAAAAATATGTGTTCGTAGGAAGATATGGCTGTGTTTATGATTTTATCGCAGATACAATAGGTTGCATCTTTGGAGTTTTAGCATTCATGTTTTATTGCAAAAAAAATAAAAAAATAAGTCGGTCAAAGATGAATATCTAATATATTTTTCTTAAATTTGCGGCACGAAATGATTTTTGATTTATAACACGAAAAAAGAAATAAAATGGAAATTAAGAAATCACCAAAAGCAGATCTTGAAAGTAAGAAACTTACTTTTGCCTTAATCGGTTTGGTTGTGACATTATTCGTTGTCTGGCGCGTTTTTGAATACAAAAGCTATGACAAACAAACAGTAGATAATTTACAAAGAACCGTTGAGGTTATAGAAGAGGAAATGGTTGAAATTACAAAACAAGAACAACCTAAGGTACAACCTCCACAACCAAAACCTCAGGTAACACAGATTCAGGTTGTTGAAGACGATGTTGAGGTTGAAGATGAAATCGACATCAACGCTGAAGTGGATCAAGACGAAGTTATTGAAGAGTACGAGTACCAAGCTCCAGAGATAGAAGAAGAAGAGATCGTTGAAGCAGAGATCTTCCTCGCAGTAGAAGAGATGCCTGAATTTCCTGGCGGTCCTGCTAAGATGATGGAATATATCCAGAAAAATATCAAATATCCAATGTTGGCACGTGAAAGCGATATCCAAGGTAGAGTGTTCGTTAACTTTGTTGTGGAACCAGACGGATCAATATCAAACGTTAACGTGTTACGTGGTATCGGCGGTGGCTGCGACGAAGAAGCTGTTAGAGTTATCTCAAGTATGCCTAAATGGAAACCTGGAAAACAACGTGGTACAGCAGTGAGAGTTTCGTTCAACGCTCCTATCATCTTTAAATTACAGTAAAGAAATAATAATCTTACATAGAGAGCTGTCAGTAATGACAGCTCTTTTTTTTACACAAGAATGGCAAATTAAATATCCGTTATTTTAAAAAAAAATGTAAATTTGCATTCATGAACGAGCAGAGTGTTAAAAAGAAATATTCATTACGTTTTGGTAACAAAGATCTCCCAGCATTTCTTGTCACCAAAGCTAATATCATCAAACTAATATTCTTCACAACAATATATTCCTTAGTATTTATAAATATATTCCGCCCTTTTAATTCGGAGACATGGATACCAGGAATAAACAACTTCAACTATTTTATCTACTCCTCACTCATGGTGCTTATGGGTTCTCTGCTCATCTCGTTGAGTAGAGTGATAATGTATTATTTCGTGAAAAAAATATCCATAGGTTATCTCGAATATCTAATATGGATATTCGCAGAGATTTTTATCCTCGCATCAATATATGTCTTCATGGCTTACAGAGTAGGATTTATAGATAACTTCCTCGTGGAAAATCCTAACCTGACTCTGTGGGAGGCTATCTTCGATATATTGAGAAAAGCAATAGCAAATACCACATGGATGCTGCTTATACCATATATAATATCTTTCCTTTATCTTTATAATGAACATCTGATACGAGATGTCATCAATAAGAAAGAAGAAGGCGCTGAGCTGTGTGTCATTAATTTTAAAGATGAAAGGAACGAAGTGCGTTTTACTGTTGCTTCGGATAAGGTGCTTTTTGTGGAGTCTTCCGACAATTATTGCATTATCAAATATCTTAATAATGATAAAATCAATGATTTCGTGATACGCAACTCACTTAAGAAAATATCAGCAGACCTCGCTGAAACACCAATACAACGCTGCCATCGTTCATATATGATTAACCTTGAACATGTGTCATCGCTTAGAAAAGAAAATGGCGAGCTGACTATGGAGTTCGATATGCCAGAAATAAAAGAAATCCCTATCTCTAAATCTTATACCGACAAAATAATGGATTCTTTTGTTATATATTCTAAACAAAACGGACTCCATAAACAATGAAAACAAAAAATATCTTAACATTATTGCTGCTCTTCTGCTGCGTTAAAGCTTACCCTCAACTCAATCATAAACACTATATCTTGATGGGAAGAATAGAACTCTCAGAAGAGAATTTTACCTCTGCAATACAAAACCTTAATATGGCAATCGCTGCCAAACCCAACGACTTTGAAGCCTACTTCCTCAGAGGCATAGCTAAATATAGCCTCAACGATTACAAAGGAGCCGTCGATGACTTTACAACAACTCTGAAGATACATCCTCTGTATGTGCGCGCTTATCATTATAGGGGAGTGTCGAACGATCATCTCGGTAATTATGCCGATGCAAAATCAGATTTTAATAAAGCCATAAAACTAGATCCCTTCGACGCTGAACTCCATATGGCTATAGGCTCCACCAAAATGCATCTTAACGAATTTGAAGATGCAATAGCTAGTTTCGATACCGCTCTCATAATATCTCCAAACAATGCCAACGCATATATATATCGCGGCACTGCAAAACGCTATCTCGATAGACGTAAAGATGCAATAAAAGATCTCAATAAAGCAGTATATTACGACTTCTTTAACGTGGAGGCTCTCGTGAGAAGAGGCATGATACAAATGGAATGTGAGAACTATGAAGATGCTCTTCTCGACTTTAATAGCGCTTTGAAAATGGATGTCAGTAACCCAATAATATATTTCAATAGAGGTAATGTCTTCCTTAATCTCGGCGACACTATCGCCGCACTGAAAGATTATGAAAGAGTGAACAATATTGATGAACGTAATGCTCTTACCTATTTCAATAGAGCTATCATATATAGTGTGTTGAATGAATATGATATAGCTCTGGCGTTGTATGATAAAGTGATAGAGATAAATCCAAATAACATATACGGATATTTCAATAGAGGTATCTTGTTTTATAAAATGAAAGAATGGGATAACGCAGAAGATGACTTTACAAAAACTATAGAACTATTCCCCGATTTTATCGACGCATGGGTTAACAGGTCTGTGGTGCGATACGAGAAAGGTGATATACAAGGCGCTGAATTGGATAGACTAAAGTCGATGGAGATTATCAATCTTATCAATAAAGATGAAAATAACATCGACTCTCTGTTTAATGTATATTCTAAATCTATCGAATACGATGATATACTCGCTTTTGAATCGGATTTTGTTGAAGGCGACAAAGGCGGGAAGTTGGCTCAGTTCTCGACAATAGACATAAAGCCTTTCAATAATATTATTGTCACCGTGGTAGAGTTCGACTCTAAGAATAAGTATGATAGAAATAATAACTATTTTATTGATGCAGCCTTGAGTGTGATAAATGAAAATAATACTCTCGATAGACTACAGCTCGCGTATAAAGTAGCAGACATCTTTTCTGACGATTATCAATCGTTGCTGAATGACTCTATCATTGATAATGTGGAAGATGAAGATTTGAAGACCTTCCTTAAAGGTGTTGTTAACTATGAGATTCATAATTACCATCATTCGGAAAGTGAGTTTAGATCGTTGCTCGGTGATGAAAATCTTGATTTATATGCAGCGATGAATATAGCATCGTTGCAGCAAGATAGGGCAGAACTGCTGTTGGCAGATCAGAATTATAATGAAAGAGTTACTATAAGTAATAAGAAAAATAATAATAATAGCAATAATATAACTCCTTTGTCGAAACCTAATTATGACAAGGCTCTCAACACTCTGACAGATTTGGTAGAGGAATATCCTAAGAATCCTTTTGTGTGGTATAATTTAGGTAATGTTCATTTGCATATGCAGGAGTTTCATGAGGCCATCGATGATTATTCTCAAGCCATCAAATATGAGAATAACTTGGCAGAGGCTTATTATAACAGAGGTCTTACATTACTGTTTCTCGGAGAGAAAGAGTTGGCTAACAAAGATTTAAGTAAGGCTGGCGAGTTGGGAATTAAAGAGGCTTATGCAGTGATAAAACGTTATTTTTAAAATCGCATATAAAAATAAACTTATTATTGAAGGTTGCATTTTTTTGTGTAATTTTACGGCAGTATTAAAAATTATTTACTATGAAAAAGAAACTTTTGATAATATTATTGATAGTCTTAGGATTATCGTTAGCAGCATTTGCCGTTTATAAACTCGTCACTCCTAAGGCTTATGATCCAGAGATTTTAGAACCTGAAGTCTTTGAAGATGAGGTCTATGATACCGATTTGCTCATTGGATTATGGCAGGAAGGTAGTGTTTATTACAGATTTAATGATGATGGTAGCGGCGTGACATGGGATACAGCCGATGATGTAGTGGAGTCGGAAGGCAGTAAATTTACATGGGAAGTTAATAAGAACAGATTTACCCATTACCATCAAATGGAGATAGGAGGCATAGTCCCTAAGGTGTATAAGATAACCAAGTTAGACCTCATGAATTTGGAGTATCACGACGACTACGGGGTTAAATCGATGTTTACCAAGTTAGAATAGTTATTTGGTCATCTTGATGATTTTAGGCATCTTGCCTTTAAATTGAGGCATCGTCATTCCTATTGATGCGTTGATATACGTAGGGTCACACACGTAATATTTTTTACCACCATAGGAGAACATGTCACCTCCAATATTAACGTTATCGCCGAAACATACCGCGGTGGCAAGGTGTCCTTCATATTGTAATCCAACTACTTTAGCATCGGTATAGTTTGTTACTAACCAAGCGAATAAAGCAGAGCGGTCTTCGCAGTCGCTATAAGGATAGGCTATCACTTCTTCAGGATAGAAATATTTCTCGTAACCGAATTGTTGATCGTCGGTTTTATAGTCGAAGGCTGTCTGAACGAAGTTGAGGAGAATGTCGATAAATTGAACAGGATTATACTTTGATTTTAGTTCGTTGAGCTTTTTATTTAGGATTTCTTGAGCTTCTATTGATATTGGAGAAGCGAAATAGATAGGGAAGATAGTCATCGGCACATCATTGAGGTAGGCGATATGAGAACTATTATAAGGGAGTGTGACTGATGTGTTTATCTTGGAGAAAGAGAGTTCGCGTTTGACATCGCAGGCTCCCATGTTGAGAGTGTTGTTGAAGTCGAGACCTATCTGTTTTAAGTTGTTGTCATGTTCGCAGAAAGCATAAGTGAACACACTCTCTTTAGGTTTGCCGCCTCCGTATATTGTGTAATATTTCAATTTCTTTCCATTGGCATCATCGAAGCGGAAGAAACTATATGAATATACCTCCTTGCTATTGTCGATGGCAGCCAAAAGGGTAAGTCTGTTAGAGTCTTTTCCTCTTGCAGTCTTTACCTTGAATCCGCCTTCATTTCTCATCATATAAAAAGTGAACAAAACACGGTTGTCGATGTCGGTAAATACCTCCTCTGAAAGGGAGCGTAAGATGCAGAAATATCCCCATTCATTGAGTCCTAACTCTTTGACATAGCCGTCGATCTGTTTCCAAAGGTCAGAGGTCTCCTTCGACATCTTAGCAAGTTCTTTTACATAGTTAGATACCTCTGTTTCTTTTATTCCTCTATGTTTGAGACGTAGTTTGTCGTCAAATTTAAACGAGAGTTTCTTGCCATAAAAATCGATATGAAGATTGGCGTCTTTGTTGATTTTCGGTTCTTTCACTATAGCTGTGCTGTTGACAGAAGGTGTGCCCTTCTCTTCCGCTACAGGGATAATAACTTTTTTATCTTTAATATCTTCAACACCCTTGTCGGTGATATGTTTTCTTATGACATAAGCATCTGCTTCTGGCGTTTGTTTGATATTCATGTCAGAGTCGGCTAACTGAACCACTTTTGGTAAATCGGTGTTCTCCTTGTAGTTTAACTCTGATGATGACACTTCTGTTATCTTGGTTTCTTTTGCTACAGGTATCTGCTTTGGTTTGGGAGCGTTCATGGAGAGCTCTTGTGTCTTAAACTCTTCAAAGAGAGCCCATTCCTTAGCCATGAAGTCGGCGAACTCGGCAATGGCTTTGGCTTTGAAATCGGCAAATTCTTCATTCATATTGCTGACATTGCTGTTGTAGTCGCTCTGTATCTCCGACATCTGTTGGCGCATCGACTCTAAATAACGTTGATATTCGTCGTCTTGTGCTCTGAGCGATATTGTAGTAATTAACAATAACGATATTAAAAGTGTCTTTTTCATAATTCTAATTTTTTACCTCACAAAGGTAAAAAAAACTTTGTAATAATATCCTATTTTATTGAATGTTTTTAAAGAAAGGGGCGGCCATTAATAAGGGAGTATAAATTTATGTTATGAAAATAAGAAGGGAGACCGCCCCTTGTGGATCTATATTCCTGAGTACCAGCGTTTAAATTCTGTTACTCTGGCTTTGCTTATTATTATCTTCTCGTCAACAGGAACTTTCATGTTGACAGATATCTTGTTGCCAAACCATAGCGATATGTCTTTCACCGCTTGATGTGCTATGATAAACTGACGATTAGCTCTGAAAAAATCTTTGGGGTTAAGCATGTTCATCAACTCGTCTAAGGTGTTGTTTATATAATAAACCT
The DNA here is from genome assembly GCA_015061295.1 of Lentimicrobiaceae bacterium. Taxonomy (GTDB): domain Bacteria; phylum Bacteroidota; class Bacteroidia; order Bacteroidales; family F082; genus Limimorpha. The sequence continues at coordinate 5,179 of SUWU01000014.1, read as the reverse complement.
TCTCGGTGTATGACACCGCTTTGACAATCTTAAGATCGATGTAAATATATGCTATGTCTTTCGCTGCTAAAGGTACTAATTTATCTCGTTCTGGAATAAGAAAATGTTCTCTATAACACTCTTTTTTCTCTATCATAGAGATTACATTATCTGTCAATTGACTATATTCGCTATTATGTTCTATGAGCGACTTATATTTATCTATTGCACGTTGAAGATCGTTCTTGTTGATAGGTTTTAGTAGATAATAGATGCTGTTTAGTTCAAAAGCTTTCAGTGCATATTCGTCGTATGCCGTGGTAAATACTACTGGACATTTGACATCTGTTTTTTCAAAGATAGAGAAAGAAGAGCCATCGGCAAGATGAATATCTACAAAAATTAAGTCGGGATGTGCGTTGCTGTTGAACCATGCGATGCTGTCCTCTACAGTCTTGAGCATAGCCATCACTTCTATGGTATTATCAATTTGCATGATAAGCTTCTTTAATGATTCAGCTGCAATAATTTCATCTTCTATAATAACAATCTTCATCTTTTTATAGATTTGATTTAACTTTATTCAGTTTTACACCTACACAAAAATACACGCCATCATTATAAATCTCAATCTCGTAGTTCCATTTCAATTTATATTGCTCTGATAGATTGGCAAGTCCTATCCCGTTGCCATTGCTTTTCTCTGACTTGGGCTGAATCTTGTTGCAAACCACAATTCTACGATTTTCAATGTCGGAAGTGATACTTACAACAAGAGGCTGTCTGTCGCTTATGACATTGTGTTTGATCGCATTCTCTATCAGAATTTGTATGCTTAACGGTATAATCTCATCGTTCATCATTCTTTCATCTATGTCAAAATTAAAACTGAGATTTTCTCCGTACCTAATTTGCATGAGATCGCAGTATGAATTGGCAAATTGAATCTCCTTCTTCAAACTTACAATCTCATCTTTTTGCAAAGTATATCTCAATACATTCGATAACTCTTGAACATAATCCTTAGCTTTGTCGTTGACTATCAACGATTGTAAAGTGTTGAGAGAGTTAAACAAGAAATGAGGGTTGATCTGATTTTTGAGTGCTTCAAATCTGGCAATATGATTCTTCGATACTAAGATTTCATTTTCTAAGATGGCCTTCTGCTTGTTATAATTCAAAACAAACAACTCCCAAGAACAGCCTACCACGATAGCTATGTAAGTGTAGCGAACAAAACCGTAGCATAATAAGCTTATGTCCATTCTGAAAGGTGGCGCGCCATCGTGTAATGTATTAAGTAAAATTGGATGTAATATCGTGAGTATTGCCCCTAATACTATGACACCCAATTCCAAAGCTATTATTGTGTATATCAACCTCCTTTTGTTGCTTGTAGCTTTCAACTGTATCCCTCTGCACACAAGATATAGTGTGAAGCTGAAGATGAACGCATTGATAATGTTTAATATAAAACCATCTAAATGAAACTTGGATTGAATGTTGTCTGGTATCGAGGGTAAATCTACAGCGAAATATGATGAAAAATATAGCACTACTTGCAACAATACACTTATCAATAAGGATAAACATGCAATGTATTTCGTGCTAAAATAATCGTTGATAATTTTATTTTTCATCGCTCGTTTGTAGTATCATTAAAATAAATCTACAAAAATTTTCATATGCAAAAATATAATTTTAATTAAATGCCAAAAATATATATGCGGTGAAATTGAAAAAAATAATTTTAAGAATATTTGTTTTGGGATTGAAATTAACATTTTGCAATTCAAACAATAATTATAATTTATGTGATAAAATCATGATATTAAAGTGAAAAAAAACTTTATCTTTGTGGAAAAAATAATTATGAATTTTAAAGAAATCTTAAAGAAATTTAACAATAAGTATATTATCGTGACATTGATATTTGCAGTGATAATATTGTTTGTTGATAGATATAACGTCTTTAATCAGGTGAAAAATCATAAAAGACTGAAAGAGACTAAGAAACAAGTGGAATATTACGAGCGAGAAATAAATAAACAGCAGGATATTTTGGATAATTTGAATAAAGATTCTGTCATGATGGAACGCATTGCTCGTGAGAAATATATGATGAAACGCGATAACGAAGTCATCTATGTTATTGAAGCAGACGATGAAGAGAATTAACAATTTACAATTAACAGTTAATAGTTAACAATTAATAACTTGTTGTCTTGTTGACCCGTTGACTTATTGACTTATTGTCTTATTGACTCATTGACTTAAAAAATGAAAAAACTCTTATTACCTTTATTAATATTAATCTCTGTTTTTTCTTCGTGTGAGAAGAAAGATAAATTCGATGGTTATACACGCACCGTCATCTATCGTCCTGAAGATTACGGCTCGAAGTATTATCGTATTCCAGCTATCATAACAGCAAAAGACGGCAGCCTCGTCGTCTTCACCGACAAACGCAAAGAGAATGAGACCGACTTGCCAGAAGATATTGATATTTTATGTAATTACAGTACCGACGGCGGCTTGACATGGAGCGAGCCTTACACCTTGGCGCAAGGCTTCGGTTATATGGAAAGTTTTGGTGACTGTGCAGTGGCTCATAGTAAGGACGACAACGGACTTATCGCGGTGTTTGTCGGGGGACAAGGCTTCTGGAAATCGAGACCGTCACATCATAATCATACATATAAATCTATGAGTTATGACAACGGTCGTACTTGGACAGAGCCAGAGGATATCACACATTTTATCTTTGGACAGAGCTGTCAAGATAGCGTGAGAAGTAAGTGGCGCGCCTCGTTTTGCGCCTCAGGCAACGGACTCTTGACATCGACAGGGAGGATTATGTTCGTGGCATGTATCCGCGAGACATCGGCATATACCATAAGTAACTATGTGATTTATTCTGACGACAACGGCGCGACATGGAATGTCTCCGGACGTGCATCCGTAGGTGGTGACGAGGCTAAGGTGGTGGAACTCAACAACGGCGACATTTTGATGAGCATAAGAACGGAAGGGAAGAGGTTGTATAATATCTCACACGACGGTGGCATCACATGGAACGAGACGACATCAGAATGGGACGACCTCATCGGTCCAGCATGTAATGGCGACATCATAAGATATGACGAAAATACATTGTTACATAGCTTGCCTAAAGGCAACTCACGCCGCGACGTAGCGATTTATATCTCCAAAGACGAAGGCAAGACATGGAACGATGGTAAAATCATAGTGCCTCGCTACTCGGCATATTCTTCGTTGTGCGTGCTCCCCGACAAGACGATAGGAATGTTCGTGGAAGAGAGAGAAGTGGATACTACTAGTTATGAGATGGTGTTCTATAGATTTCCAATAGAATTTTTGAGTCAATAAGACAATAAGTCAATGAGACAATAAGTAGGGACGCGTCGATGATACAAATACAAATAAACAATATATCATTGACACGTCTATGTTTAAAAAATAACATTTTATATATTGTATTTTTCAAAATTAATAATTACCTTTGTCGAGTAAAATTTTAAACTTAAATTATAAAGCTATGAAAAGACTCTTTTTAGTATTAGGATTGGTTACAGTGTTATTAGCAAGCTGCTGTAATAATAATCAAAAAGGTGCACAGAAATGTGACGGTAAAGAAGAACAAAAATGTGAACAAAAATGTGATGGAAAACACGATCATGCAAACTGCGAACAAAAATGTGATGGCAAACACGACCATGCAAACTGTGAACAAAAATGTGATGGTAAGCATGTAGAATGTGATAAAGCTAAAGCTGAATGCGAAAAGAAATGTGAAGAAAACAAAGTAGAATGTGATAAAGCTAAAGCTGAATGTGAAAAGAAATGTGAAGAAAATAAAGCTGAATGTGAGAAGAAATGTGAAGAAAAGAAGGTAGAATGCGAAGAAGCTAAGGCAGAATGTGAGAAGAAATTTGAGAAAGAAGTTCAGAAGATTGATGCTGATGCTGAGAAAGTAGAAAGCACAAAGAAAGCAGAAGAAGCTGCAAGAAAAGTCGTCAATAGAGCAGTAAGTTAATTTTCATTCTGTAAAACAATAACAGAGAAAAATAGTTTATGAATGAGTGGGAGGAATATCCCGCTCATTTTTTTATTAAGAAATTGAATTATTATTTGGTTTGTTAGCAAAAAAAAATTAAATTTGCGTCTTTATTAAAAAAGTAAATTCAAGAAAACTAATAACACTATAAAAGTAAAATTATGGCAGAGAAAAAATTCATGACATGCGATGGTAACTGTGCTGCTGCTCATGTAGCATATATGTTCAGTGAAGTTGCAGCTATCTATCCTATTACACCATCATCACCGATGGCGGAATACGTTGACGAGTGGAGTGCTGGTGGCAGAAAAAATATATTCGGCGAGACAGTAAAAGTTGTTGAGATGCAGTCTGAAGCTGGTGCAGCAGGTGCTGTTCACGGCTCATTACAAGCTGGAGCTCTCACCACCACATATACCGCATCACAAGGTCTCTTGTTGATGATACCTAATATGTATAAGATCGCTGGTGAGTTACTTCCTGGAGTATTCCACGTCTCAGCACGTGCTTTAGCAGCGCAGGCATTGTCAATCTTCGGCGACCATGCCGACGTCATGAGTGCTCGTCAGACAGGCTTCGCTCTCTTAGCGACAGGCTCTGTACAAGAAATCATGGACTTAGCTCCAGTGGCACACCTCGCCGCTATAGAAGGACGCGTTCCTTTCATGCACTTCTTCGATGGCTTCCGTACCTCACACGAGATACAAAAAGTAGAAGCTGCTGACCAAGATGAGATTATTAAACTCGTCAACTGGAAAGCTCTTAAAGAATATCGCGACCGCGCTCTTAACCCAGAACATCCTGTGACACGCGGTACAGCACAAAACCCTGACATCTATTTCCAAACACGCGAGTTACAAAATAAATACTACTATGCTCTCCCTGACATAGTGGCTAAATATATGAAAGAGATGAGCAAAATCACAGGCCGTGAATATGCTCCTTTCACTTACTATGGCGCACCAGATGCTACTAACATCATCATCGCCATGGGCTCTATCACCGACGTTATCAAGACTGTCGTCGATAAACTTAATAAAGAAGGTAAGAAAGTTGGTTTGGTCAGCGTACACCTCTACCGTCCTTTCAGCGTGAAACATCTCCTCGCTGTCGTTCCTAAGA
>SUWU01000050.1 GCA_015061295.1 Lentimicrobiaceae bacterium | reverse complement strand
CTATTGATGTGTCTTTATATTTTCCTTTTTTGACAGCATCTTTTGTCATTTTAATTGTCGCTGTTTTTGTTGTCATAATTTTTACTTTTTAAATTGTTGATAATTAAAATTGTCGTATCTTTGCAGACGAAAGGAATAGGTAATAGCGATATGTCCCTGTATGGGGGAGCTTCGGTTACTTATTCCTTTTTCGTTATACAATAGTGAATAATTTTTGTATTGCTTCTTTCCCCAACAATTATCTTTATTTCTCCAATATTTTTAAGATAACTGGACAATTCATGTACTTTTTTAAAGTTCATTTTTTTCTGCTTGTTGGATTGAGGATTATCTGTTTTGACTAACACCGATCTTTTCAAAGCATCTACAACTCTCAAAGCCGCCAATGTAGAATCGTAATGTTTTGCTGCATGAGTAGCAGTTTCGTCTATCGACGCAAATTCAAATTTAACTTGTTGACCTTTGAAAGCGCCGCATGGAACGCTTTTACCCCTAAGCGGATATAAGCGTTCCACTATTATAGCCCGGCGGATGTAAACATCTTCTTTACTGTCGCCTGTCGGGATTTTGGTTTTGGATGTTGGCATAAATCCTAATTTTAAAGGTTATTTACCATTTATCAAAACTTTGATTTGTTTTGTCAAAGGACAATCTTCTATATTGATATATATTTTCGCATCATAGGCCATATATACATTCTTTCCATCTGTATATAAATAATTAAAAACCCCTCTGTTGGGAGTCTCTTTAACCTTGTCTTTATTAACTTTAAGGGCTTTGGCAAATATTGTCAATAATTTATCTCTTTCTTTATCAGGTATATCAAAATTAAAAAATCCACCTTCTTTACAGAGCATTCTATTTCCTTTTACATCTCCAAGACTAATTGTATTTCCAGATGCCTTTGTTAATAAAGTTTTTACAGTTCTAAATTTCTTAACATTTTTTGTTGCCATAATATTTGATTTTTAAAAATTTAATAATTAAAAAAGTATTATCTTTGCAGGCGAAACTTTCTGAGAGAGGCACCACCCTGAAATATGGGAACGCAAGAAATTGCACTCACGAACAGGCCGCTTAGAAAGTTTTTTTTTGTTTATCTATCAGAATAAAAACTCTTCAGTACAGCTTCATTTCCGTTGATATTAACCTTTAATACCGTGCGAATGGTCACGTTTTTATATTTATGCAATAATTTATAAATTGTATAGCCGTTTCTGTTATAAACGTTGCCCTTTCTAACCACATCACAAAGGTTTAGAATTTCCATTGCTGTTACATAACCTCGGTTTGTTTTGTAATGACCTAACAAAATATGTTGAGTTCCATTACTGAATTTATCAGAATAAATCTTAATCCTCAGGTTTTTGCCTTTACTATCCGTTACATTCAAGTATGTAACCGAGCCTTTTGTTTTGGTAAAAGCATGAAAAATCTTTCCCTGTTCCTGCGTCAGTTTCCTGTCTCCCACTTCAGCGATAAACTGTGCTATTTTCTTTGATAGAAGTTCTTTCTGTTCCATAACTTTCTCAGTCTCTCAGTCTCTCAATTTCTCAGATTTGTTCAGGCGTTCCGCGAGTTCAATTGCGTCTTTGATGTTGTCGCATTTGATGATCTTCTCGGCTATGTCGCCTATCATCTCCGGAACGTGCGATGCAGGGTTCTTGGCTTTGGCGTGGTTCTCGACGACCGACTTGCCCTCTATGAGTATCACCGCAAATGTCACGAAGACACAGCAGTAAGGTATGGCGTACCATGGGAAGCACAGCCCCAATATGTCGATGAAGATACCGAAGAAAACCACGGTGAGGTAGCTTATCACCTTGTTGACGGTTCTTCTGAGTATGTGCGACTGTATCTTCTCCCTTGTCTTGCGTGCCGCCTGTACGCCTGTGAACAGATCTATCAGCACGGCGAAGATCACGAGCATGAAGCAGACAAACATTATCATCACTCCATGCCCGATGTCTTGTGTTATGTTTAAGTGTAGGTTCATAATTTATATTACTAAATCTGCAAGATTAAAAATCTTCCTTTCTCCGTTACTGTTTAATCTCACATATTTCTCAGCATAATTTATCAGAGAAGTATTTCCGACATTTAGCACGTTCAGGTGATGACAATCTTCTATCCAGATGACACCGTCATTATCAATTACATTATCATTTCCTGATACAATAACAGTAGCTTTTTTTGTCTTGATGATATTATTTTTAGAGTTTGCATCTATAGTAGCAAATTCATTTTTCTCTTCATTCAACACCTTGCCTAAGTCATTTAACTCTTCCTCAGTAAAATACCATCTTACACTCTTGAAGTCAAATGGAGCTTCATTACCATTTTCATCTTTCATCCAAGTAATTTCACCCATACCTCTTGATTGTGGTATTTCTGGATAATAAGTATGTTGATATTGGAACGCAACAAGTGTATGGGTATCATTAGTAGGATCAAATTGTAAACCCTTTTGTCCCATTCCAGAAATAATAACAATATATCCCTGAATATTATAAGGTTCTTCGCTAAATCTATATTTAGCAATAACCTCTTCCCATTCAGTTTTTACTACATATGTATAATAATATTTATCATCACTATTCAAGACCTTTAAGTAAAGCTCTATATACTCTTCATCATTATAACTAACCACATTTGATGATTCTTCTATTGAACATTTAACACCTTCATAGACATAATAAGCATCATGTAGTGGAAATTTGTAGTCATCATATAATTCAACACGAATTTCAGCAGAACCATCAGCTAATCTTGCATAAGGACTAATCGTATTCTTACTGTCAGCAGTAACTATTATAGGTAAAGTATTATTAACTTCACACATATTAGGATATTGATCCTTGTAATAGAATGTATGATAGTCGGAAATTAAATATTGCTTACCTGGAATAAGTATATTATTTCTTTTTTTATTAATAAAAGCACTATAACTTATTTCTATCAATTCAGGTGTTTCTTCACCTTTTTTGACATAAAGGGTGTGATTATAAAGAGATGTTATTGCACCATTAGTCCGTGGTGCCCTGGTAGGTACTGTTCCCATTTTAAGACCTCTACATGTAAAATTATCTGCTCCAGTTTCAATAGTAACATTAATATTTTCAGATTCGTACTCAATAAGATCCTCTTCTATTCGAGTATATCCTGATCCTATTGTAAAATCAATACAAGAGTTGCCAGCTGTCCATGAAGATGTATAATCTTCACACGTCCATTGCCAGGTATGATTACCTGTTGTAATATACATACAATATTTTCCAACTGTCCAATAAGTATTTAAAGTTCCTGTTGTAATGTCATGACAATTATTGCCGATAGTCCACCTGTCGTTATTAGTACCGATATTTAGAGTGTAACAGTTATCTCCAATAGACCAATTAGAACAATTAGCACTTATGACTATGTTTTTAACATTTCTACCAACAGTACCTGTGTGACAGGTATTTTGGAACATATTGTTTGTAAAATATTCACCGCCTGTTAATTGCTTAATGCTTCTACAATTAACATCAAAAACATTGTTAAAACATTGATCAGCTGTAAGTATTATGGCGTTAAGGTGTTGAACACCGTTAACAATCCAAGGTTTTATTATATTGTGATGATAATTGCCATTTAATGTTAGTCCATCAAATGTTAAAAATACATCATCATCAGTCTCAAATAGTATATTCTTAAAATCGTATGGACATACATTGCCATATTCATCTTCCATCTCATAGATAACACCCTTACCTAAAGGGTCACTCCATGAGTATTTTGGATTATCATTATCAATAGTATATTTTAACTTCCATTTTGGATAATCCCACTCAATAGGATTATGTGTTTCTCCTTCAAGATATTCATGTTCTACTGATTGCGCTTCTTCGTATAGTGAATTATTGGAAGAAGCTGTAACTATAACATCGAATACAAAACCTTGACCTCTATATTTCACCTCTGATGAAATCTTGTCAATTGTTCCCTCAAAATCTTTACGTATGGTATAGTCTGTAATCCTATACTTCATTCCTGGTATTAATTGAGAGTTGTTTCTCAAGGCTACAAGTTCAGAGTGAGTGATGACAGTACACATACATGCAGAAAGCAAACGCAACGTATTTCCGTCATAGATATATTGTTGCCCATCGGCTTTGCATAAAAATATTTTATTAGGAATTGGAATAAAATCCTTTAAAATGGTGTCTCCTGGCTGAGCCACAGTTGCATATAAACCCTTGTAGTCTTTAATAGCAAAAGTACTTTTTACAATAACAGAATTATTTATCTGCGCGTTTGACAAAAACACAATGGTACTTTCATCTGTAAGACGCCCTTTAAGTTCTGACAATGTTAATAAATCACAAGGTGTTTGATCTGTAATATAATTATCGAAAATCAATATGGAGCTATCATTATCGCCAACCATATCAAATTGTTCTGTTAAAGGATTAAAAACTCTTTTCATATCAGTATAAATATTCTAATGTTTCTTTTTGACTCCATCTGTTACGACATCCCTCTGCACACTTTATCACTGTTACTCGTTTACCATCACCACGTAGTGATATAGTTGTTTTTTTTATTGCCCAGACAGGATCATTTTCATCTGCATCAGGTACCATAGATTTACCCATGTATATTGTATTTCCATCAGCCGACTCTTCTATAATATGCCAGCCGCTTTGGTTAAAAGCCATTGCTTCCATTCTGTTAGCGAATTTCATATCATCTTGCATTTTTTCTGATTAATACTATTGTTATAACCGCCACCAGCAATATTACTGGTAGCGTCAGGAGAAAAAAACCGTTTTTGTACAGATGCCACTCCGCAGCTCTGCGGCGGACAAGTCCTTTAAGCTCTCTGCCTCCTGAGTTCTTCCATTTCTTCCATTCTGTTTCCAAGCCGTCGCGCGCTATGGTGTCGTGCTTCAAAAGTTTGAGGAGTGTCGAGTCCTGGAAGTTGCCAGCCCCGACGTTATAGACGAAACTCACAAGAGCGTCAAACTGGTGCTGGTTAAGATCCAAGTTCTGGGCGTTGACGGCATTCTCCGCCGTGCGGAGATCCTCCTTCAGGAACTCGTCGGCTTCGTCACGCGTACAGGTGTCGCCAGGTTCCACACCAGCGGTATGACCGTAGCCTATTGTCCACTTCCCTGCAGGACATAGATACGCCTCGCTTCTGTAGCCCTCGAAGCTCTTGATAAGCTTTCTTCCTATTGCACTCGTCTTCATGATCAGGATTTATTTAGACGCTTTCTTCATGGCTTGTTTCCAGCTCATTTTCTTATGTTTCTTGGAAGCTGCCTTGGCTGCCTTGCATACGTCTTTCTTGCCTTTCTGAGAAGCTATTTCGGCTTTAAGAAGACGTTGGTACTCCTTTTTGTTGTCCTTGAGGATCTTCGACGCCTTCTTAGCGTTCTCTCCCCTGCTGCTGAAATTCATCTTTGTTTGCATAATTTTATATTTTAATATTTACACTATTCCTACGCCATACTGCATAATAAAACCATTATAGACTTCTTCACTATATGGAATTTCAAAAGGATAACCAAATGACGATCTGAACGCGTTTTCCGTCTTAGGTCCAAACTTACCGTCAACCGTAAGACTCTTATTGAACTTCTTGTTGCATATCTTCTGAAGATTAGCTATCTGCTGTCCATATGATCCAGCTTCAGCCGTATATTCGCCTGCCATGCTATATGGCGTTAGCGGAAACGAAGCTACGGGCAATGTAGCATTACCCGTACCTGATGAAGATCCTCCACCTGTAATGGATTTATCAGACTCTTCCGCTTTCTTCCTGCGACGTACAACAACAAAGATCACCACTATCACGACAAGTACTGCAAGAGCTGCTATTATCTTCTTGTTTTTTAACATAACTTTATCTTTTTTGTATTAGTTAAATTGAAATGTCACGCCATTTTCTGTAAGTATCTCATTAACCTTTTTACGTTCGCCATTGGTTAAGAGTTTACTCATGGCTTCCGGTAGCATATAATCTTTCTCCTTTACAAGTCCAGCGAACATAGGACCAGCAATAGATATATCCTTAGCTGGACGTTTTCCATAAACATCTATCAGCTTCTGTACATCCGCGTTAGATTTCATCTGTTTCATAACCTCATAGACTCCCTTCTGATTAACGCCGAACCATCCTCCCGACAATCCTGTATCATTGAAATGCTGCTCGAGGGAATTAGCCATAGTCTGATATTCAACCTCATTATATGTTAAATCCGAGGCAACAATGCTCTCGTTCACCAGGTTAAGATAATCTTCATCTCTCTTCTCTGCCTTCGATTTCTTTATCATCTTTCTCACGACAAGGAAAAGTATTATAAGAAGCAACGCACCACCTACATACATCGCTGTCTTCTTGATGTCGATCTTGCTTATAAGTTCCAATGTTTTTGTATTATTCATAATTTTATTTCTTTTTGGTTTTGATTAAAACGATAATTAAAACTATCACAGCAACAATTACAGCTATCACACCAATTGTTTTTAGTGTCTTCTGATATTGAATATATTGAGGATGCTTTTCTAATTGTATCGGCGTTACATCTTCAAAATTAACTCTGTAAAGTGTTGAATACTTATCTATATATTCCCATACAAACGGATTATTGTCCGCCCATGCAGGGAATGTACTTTCTTTCTTTCGAGCAACATATGGCGACAACTGCTCCCAAAATAAATCACGAGCACTCTTTTTATCTGTTAAAAGACTCTGTTGGTAGGCATTAGAAAGTAATTCATCAACATATAATTCCTTATCAGTATCCGATAAAGCATAATAACCAGAATTACGCCTGTTAAGAATAGACATAGTAGTGGAGCCAGCAGTTGTAAGTAGTGACAATACAAAACCTGCAACAGCTACCCAGTGACTCTTATCTGACATGTCATGTGAATCTACAATAAACCGCAACCTTTTGGCACGATCATTAGAATCTTTAGATCTACTAAGAAATATTTCGTCCGTTATACGATTACATTCATTCTCGTCATACACTTCATATAAAAGATGTACATGTTCATGTATCCAGATATATTCCCTATGCAGATACGAAAGTTTAAAGAACTCATTCTTGTTAAATTCAATTATGTTATCAGAATGATCACAGCGAGCCATCCAATGACCTGTATTCACATACTTGTATGTTATCTTTTTTTGCTCCATATATAAAAAATTACCGACATTAAAACAACCACACCTGCAACTATAAATAATACATTATTATTACTATTGCCATCATCATCGCCTCCTGGGTCGGAATCATCATCGCCTTCTGGGTTGGAATAATCAATCTCCGTAGAAAGCACTTTATTAAGACGATCTTTGAACTGGTTCGCTTTGTATTTTGCATCAAATATGACATATATTTCCTTTCTATTAACTTGGTTATCCTGTATATATGAATAAGCATAATCAGAAAGTTTATCAAAATTATTAATAAAAATATCTGTCACCATATCAGCACATTCTTTATCAGTACACTTAACTTGTACTATTTTTTTGCGAACAGCTCCTATGTGAACTTCTTTAACATATTCCTGTAATATTTTTATATCAGAATTTTTCATAGGTTTATATTATTACGAAAATAGATTATCAAAAGAATAAGAAGGAGTGTAAAGAACCAATATTTTCCAAAGCATTCTTCAAGAAATACAAACACATTTGATTGTGATGAAGTGCTTCCTGGCACTGGCGGAATCAAATGCTCTAAGTTAGATAACGGATCTTTAATAGGAGAATCGTTCTCATCTTTATCATTATTTGTTCCATTAGGAATAAATTTACGGTAACCAGAAGAGTTCGGGAGTATTCCTGCTTCCACCGCCACAGTTTTGGCGGTGGAAGCGGAATGAGATACAGCAGGTATAAATTTACCACTTACATTTGTAAACATAGCCACTACTTTTTAAGGAATACCACCAGAATAACTATCAACACTAATACACCCAGCCCAGCATATATTATAGTATTATTACCTCCTGCATTACCTCCTACATTACCTCCTGCATTACCTCCTACATTACCTCCTGCATTACCTTGTTGTCCATTAGTGGGAGTTGAAGCAGGATTGTTACCCCATATACCTGTAGCGACATTGCCAAGTGTTGTTGTAAGAGTATCAAGAAACGACCATGCGTCTGATGACATTTTACCACTATTCCCCGTTCCGGCCCCTGACGTTTGTGTTCCATCGGTAGGACTATCTGGGTACTCATGACTTACCACTCTAATAAATCTGTTTGATTCTGTTTTCATAATTTATTGATTTTATTTATTTAATAAAAAAAGCGGCGTTTGTTTCGCCGCCTTTAAATAACTTTTAACTTTCTTTTTAACCCAAAGTAAAGTCAATTTGAATGTTAGCATTTGCAGGAATATCCAAGGAAGCTAACGTAGTCTCGTTCAATAATAAATTTTGTTGAGACAAATCTATCTCAATAAAAGATTGATCGTAATGAGCTGGATTCCTATGTGCTGATAATTGAATGAAATCTGAGCCAGCTTTAGCACCAATAGCAGAGGCCGAAACTTCCAATTCTTGATTGAAGATTGCGTGATCTGAATTTGCTTCAAGATCTGTTATACGAATCTTAACAACAGAAAGATTAGCATAACGGATGTAATTCAAAAAATCACGATAACGTGTTCGTTTACTAACTGGCGTGATCTGAACGGCATATCCGTTTCCATCAGCAGAACCTCTGTAAACTGATTTTGTATTAATATTGTAGTCGTCTGCAACCTGCGCACATGAAAAACCAGCTGCATTAATAGCTTCTGGGTTACTATATGCTAAAACAACCTTTGTTAAATCCCCATCTGAGACTGCAACCACTTCTGAGGTATCAAAATGACCTGGGAACAAACAGACTCTCACAGATTCCGAGGATACATTTTTTAAATTAAATGATGCTGTTGGACGCATCGATGTTTTCAATTGTGTACTCATTTTTTTTATTTTTTTTAAATTACTAAATTATTTTGCTTCTCTTGCTGCTATGTCAAATATTATTTCGGATATTTCATCCCATACATCACTGCTATACAAACCAACAGTTCCGTATAACTGCCATGCTATTGACTGTACCATCTGTAAAGGTAAAGAATACCCGTTCTTGTCGGCTTCCTCTTGTTGACTATCAAAAGACCATCCGTTCTGCTCCTCAAGACACCATGTGTACATGCCTTTCGCCCATTCTTTAGCTTTTCTATTGTATGTAGCAACATTTGAGTCCCAACCCATAATACTTATTTTTCCTTTTTGGTAGATCTCATCTATGTATTTCTCCATCTTTTTAATGGTAGAGATACGGTCTGGTACACCGTTGGCGGAACCTCCATCAGGAGAACTTGGTACAGGAGCATTTTTCTTTTTCAAAAGGGAATAAGCCACGGCAGCCGCCAGAAGAAGCCCTATTAACAAAGGTAACATCCTTTTCATCTTCAGTCCTCCTTTCCGTTATTCGGCAGTTGGTGCTGATGTCGTCTCTGTTTCACTTTTCTCTTTGCGGTTCTTGAAATACATCACTGCCACCAACGCTAATGTAGCGACGGCTACGATGCCCATGATTTTGTCATTTTTAAAGATTTTGTCCAT
>SUWU01000049.1 GCA_015061295.1 Lentimicrobiaceae bacterium | reverse complement strand
AATATCATTTTTGAAAGTATTGATGATTTTAGATATTTCTTCATTTTCATTATCAACTAATACACATGAATTATCCAAAGTGAAATAAGTTGTAGAGTCAGAGTCGAAAATCCAAGTCATTCGAGGCGTTGGAATAATTCCGGTATTTACTGACAGCTGACAGCTGATAGCTGATAGCTGATTGCTGACAGCTGATAGCTCACATCCGTTGTCCGTCGTCTGTTGCCCGTTGACATTAATAAATAACGCTAATATAATGATGAGAAATAACTTTTTCATAACTTTCAACTTTCCGTTTTCAATTTTAAATTTTAAATAAAAAGACGCATCATTGTTTGTTAATATTTTAGGTATCATTGATACGTCTAAGCAATGTACGCGGCAAGCCACGTCCCTACAATTGTTAACTGTAAATTGTTAACTGTAAATTGTTAACTGTAAATTGTTAATTATATATCAAACCCTGGCGCATTGACGCTTAACATGTCATATAAATCATCTATGCCCATTCCATCGACGAGACGTTTGATGATAGGAGGGAAGTCGCTGCCTTGATTGGTGTATCCGTCCTTGTAAATATCATCTTTCAAGAACTTGTTTATGTTTTCAAAGATTTCGTCGTCATACAAAAATGAATGTAAGACGTCGGTGTCGGTTTGGAAGTCGAAATACATCTTGCCGTCTTTTCTGTTCTGACCGTGATAGTTGTCAACGACGATAAAACGTTTCATTCCGAATTGATATATGTCGCAGATAAGTTCACATTCGTCGGTTATAGAAAGTGAGCATACGCCGTTGTCATTTATTACAAATTTGCCTCCGATACGAGGTTTGTGTGTTTCATTATAAAATTTTTGCGCTTTTTCTGCATCTTCAAAGGAAGGGAAACGCATATAAAAATCGTAATATTTGTGTGTCATTTATGTCTTTTTTTTGCAAAAATAATAATTTACTTTTAAATGCGCGGAATACAAAAAATATTTATATTTGCAATGTTACGTTAAATCAAATAATTTTATTAAAAAGATTGAAAATGAAGAAGATAGTTTTGCTATTGTCGTTGCTTGTGATTTCTGTTATGTTGAATGCTCAATCGAAGAATAAGAAGTCGGAATATGAGTCTATAAAAAATGATACGACATATTATTATGGTGTTACGCCGGAGTTGACTTCTGAGAATCAGGCTTATGATGAGGCAGTTGAAGATTTATATAAGAATATAGCGCAGAATTGTGAACCCAATGCAATCATGGTGGGTGAAGTGGAACTAAAAAAACATATAATAGATATTGTTACAACTTTTGAAGCGCCTATAAAACAGAAGAGTAAAGTTGTTGCTGTTGAGGAAAACTTTGAAGATGACGAGTATTCGTATATGGTATATATCAGCAAGAAAGATTTTAGAGATATGTGCGCGGAGAGGCAGGCAAGTGTGCAGACTTTGGTGACAAGGGGCTTCAAGAGTGAAGACGAAGATAATTACCAATTAGAAGATGCTCTGAAATCATATTATTGGGCGATGATGTTATGTGTAGCTCACCCTTATGGCAAGACATTGAAAGTCAATGTTGATGATGAAGATGTAGTCGCATATGATTGGCTGATTGAGCGCGTAGACGGTTCAAATGGAATCTTGAAATCAATTTCAGTGGTCGTTCCAAAAGAGAATGCGATACAAGAGACTGATGATGGATTGCTCGTAAATTTAAATGTCCGTTCAACGACGGGATTGCCAATAACAAATCTTCAACTTCAATATAATAATGGCAACAAAAGAATGCCTACAAGTGTCGAAAATGGCAAAACAACTATCTTGTTGAATAAGGATACAAAACCAAAAATAAATCTTAGAGTGGAATATGAATTTGAGTTAGAGTCTATTACAAAACCTGATGTCAATATGGTTCTCAAAAAATTCGATGAGATTCCTTTGAAAAACTATAAGAAAAATATCGACTTGACTGCTCATATGAATAATGTCGTCAAGGAAGAGGAAATACAGCCCGGAGATTTTGAAAAATCGAGTAAACTAGAGTCGACAGACATCAATAATATGAGAAGAAAAATTGATGCAAAATTTCAAGTCAAAGATCCAGAGTATCTCGCTATAATGCAGGAGATAGAGAAGGCTTTTAGAGATAAAAACTATGCGAGTGTAAAGCATTATTTTACAGATGAAGCCTATGGAATGGTAGATACGTTGACAAGATATGGTAAGATGATGGTCGTCGGTCAACAGGATTATAGTTTTATTAAATTTGGCAATCAAATTATTTGTCATGACATAAATATGAGATTTGACTTTAGAAATCATGTGTCTTTTAACCGCGATGTAGTATTTCGTTTCAACTATGATACAAAGAAAGTCGAGTCAATTGCATTTAGATTATCTTCTGTAACAGAAAAAGATATAGTTACAAGAACTAAGTGGTCGGAAGAGGCGCGACTTGTATTGATTAATTTCTTGGAAGACTATCAGACTGCCTACGCTCTTAAACGCTATGATTACCTCGAGGCTATATACTCCGACGATGCCTTGATAATTGTAGGACATGTCGTGAATAAGACGGTGATACCTGATAGAGCAGAGTTTAATCTTCCCGCACATGAGGTGAAACTGATGACATACGATAAGGATACATATTTTAAGAATCTATCAAGAACTTTTAAATTGCAAGAATATATTAACCTTCGTTATGCTGATACGGAGTTTACTCGTGCAACTCCAAATAATAGAGAAGTCTATGGCGTCAGATTGTTACAAGAATATTATT
Source organism: Lentimicrobiaceae bacterium (assembly GCA_015061295.1). Classification (GTDB taxonomy): domain Bacteria; phylum Bacteroidota; class Bacteroidia; order Bacteroidales; family F082; genus Limimorpha. The sequence continues at coordinate 6,958 of SUWU01000049.1, read as the reverse complement.
CCTCGACATACGGCGATGTCGGATACTTGTTCTTATTGGTAGATTTGACAGAAGAAGACAAACCTTTGATACATGTCAGAGCATGGCAACCTGATAAAGTGGAGTTGGAAAAGCTTATGGATATGAAGGATTTAAGGTTGTGATGAGTGTATGAGAGACTGTAAATTAAACTGTGTTAGACTTCTTTTATTGTCGTCTTGACACAGTTTAGTTTACACTACCTCTCAAAATATTAATAAGGGGTTCACCTTATTCTCTTTTTTTAACTATTTCAACAAATATTTTTATAATTCATCCAATCTTGAATCCCAAGTGTATGATTAGTTTAAGAGTACCCATTACCGTATTACGGTCATATTCTTTTTCCTCCTCAGTAAGTTGTTCATAAGGTATGAGACTTGGGTGTTGTTTCAGGTCATCATTACGTTCTGTACCATAAATCCAGCCTTGTTCGATACGAGTCTGAGCCCATACCTCATGAACGTTTCTTGCCATAGCCTCCACGAGAGTATTCAATTCTTCCGGAAGATAGACATCTGAAATATCAATAGGTTGTGGAATATATCTCATTGTTTTCATATTTATTCTGTTACAGCACGGATAGAATAACCAAGGTAACGTGATCTTGTTTCAGAAGTTATATTGGAAAAATCTGATGCACAATAAAACGATAATCTATACGCTTCTTTTCTTGAAATCCCACTTGGCGTAGAAGTCCAAATCAGAACAAATCTATTATTATCTTTACCATGAAGTTCTGAATTTTTATAATATCCTGCAGCTGGGAGATATATCTCGTTACCGTTAGGACCTGTAAACTTGTAACAGGCTACTCCATCATAAGTACCCAATTCTATCTCACATTCATCAAACAATTCCTGAAATTCGTCTTTTGTCGGCATTCTCCATGGAGTGCCCCAGTTGGCTGTAGCGGCATCGTATTGTTCGCTGCCGGAGATATCTTCCATCAGTTTGTTGTATGTCAAGCAATTGTCCACTGTATATGAGTCTTTAGGTTTCGTCTCTCCCCATGCGAAGTAGTCGCCATCGTCTCCGGGCAAAGATGCACCCACGTTACATGCAGCCCATTTCAAACCGCTTGGCAGACCTAAGTTGACATAACAATGTCCGTTTATTGTGTCAATATCTTTCTCTACTTTACCTTCAGTGACGATATATGTAGTTTCTTGTTTAAATTCTGTATCTTTGGTACATCCTCCAACAAAGAGAAGTACAATGCTTGATATTAATAATATTCTTTTCATATTTTCATTTTTTTAACTATTACATTCTTTATGTTTAAGTCTTTTGTCACTTGTTTTTTCTCCAATTTATTCCGACACCTAATTTAAGTTCGAGATATTTGAAGTTTGTCGTAAGCACATCTGCGCTTATGGCATAACCTTTCACTCTACACATCATGCCGGCAGACAGTTCCACGCCTTTGTATGTGTTATTTACGACATTGTACCAATTACCATCTGTATCTTCGACGCATCTCACTCTCATACCATAACCGGCGCCTACCTTAGCGTATATATTGTCTGTCACTCTGCAGACGAGACCTCCCGTAAAGGAAAGACGCGCTTTAGTTTCATTACCTGAGAGAAACACTATCTTACCATCGCTGCTCATCTTGCCATTAAATCTAAAGCCGAAGTTGCTCATAGCATTAACGAACCAACCTATCTTTCTTACTTGTCCGTATGTCAATCCGTATGAGAGCTGTGGAGCTAAAGAATACGCCACGTTAAGAGACACGAAATTTATCTTATCAACATCAGATTTACTCACGGTATTTCTCTGTTCAGATGAAGCAGAGACGCCACTTCCCATCTGTAGAGTTTCATTTAATGTCAGTGTTTCGTATCCTTTTATGAAAATATCCTTCACCACTGTGACACAACCTTCTTTCTGAAGTTTCAGTTCATGCTGTCCCATCACTATGTCGGAGATGACACGAGGTGTTTGTCCCATATATTTTCCATCGATATAAATATCAGCTTTATAAGGTTTGCTGCTCAACTCGAGATGTCCGTAGATTATTTCAGGTTCTTCATCATCTATTGGCAACATATTCAATTCTGCCTCAGTAGTATTGCCATCTGTCACCACGAAGGTCTGTTCTACTGTTTCAAACGATGTTTTAACGACTCTTACGCTATATGTACCGCTGGCTATCTTATCGGATTTATAAGGAGTCGTTCCCACATTTTTATTATCGATATAAACCATAGCGTTCTGTTCGGGAGTCGTATTTACGTTAAGGAATCCGTAAGCGGGACGAAGATTCACATTGAGTTCTATAGGTTCACCTTCTGTTATCATGACTTTGCCGGTTTCTGTATGATACAAGTCACATTCTACTCTATAAGTATGTTCATTATTTATGAGGACAGACTTATCCACATATCCGTTTCCTACATATTCATCATCTACAAAGACAGCAGCGTCATGTTGGTCGACACTGATTATAAGGAAGTTGTTTTTGGGTTTTTCTGTCTTATCTCTTATAGGTATATATTGAAGTACCATTTCATAACATTGTTTTGCTTGGAGTCTCATTGGGATATTAAATTCTGTCACGCCGAAGTCTGGATGTTTTATTCTTAGGAATGTAGCTGCTTCAGCGGTGAGGTAGACCCAAGTTTCACCTGTTTTTTGCTCCACTTGGATGAATGTTGCGAGATTACCCTCAAAGTTTAGTTTTTTTCTATCCTGTTCATTGATATTCTCCGGGATAATTTTCAGTACTGCCATCGCCTTATCGTTATCATCATAACGGGCAGGTATAGTGATGCAGCCTTCCACTTTGTTAAACGAGCCTTCTTTCACTTTAAAGATGTCATTCTGTGCGATAACATTCAACGAGATGAATGTCAGAAACACCAATAGTAATTTTTTCATCTTTTTCATAACGTCTATTATTTTAATTATTTAAATTTATTAAACATTTTAATTATCATTTACATACCGGGCGAATAGAGACAGCTTTAGCGCGAGCATAGTCTATCACATAATATATAGAGCTGAAGAAGTCGAGGCTATAAGCGTAGTCAGTTTTAGAGGTATTAGGAGTCGAGCTCCAGTAAAAACCGTAGTCGCCCTCTCTGTTCAGGGAGTCTTTCTCACGATAACCTGAGGCTGGGAGGAAGATATATTTATCGGTATAACCTTTCTTGCGAGATCTTACTATGTATCCGTTGAGATTGTGTATGCCGTTATAATCATTCACCCATTTCCATGTACAATTGTTGACCAATTCTATCATTTGTTCTTTTGTAGGCATCATCCAGCCGTTGCCCCAGTTAGCTTTTGCAGCGTCATATTCGGTATTGACAATAGACTTCGTACCATTATTGTATGTATCATCATTGGTTATTGCGCCCCAACAGAAATAATCTCCATAATAATCATCAGCTTCCGTCAATTTATAGGTAATGACACCTATATTATATTTAGCCCATCTGACGCTTAATCCCAAATCGACACATTCATGACCATTGATGATAGTAGCTTTTTTAGCTTTGGCAGCTTCAGATTTCTGTGTTATTTTCTCATTCTCTTTAATCATCTCTTCCATAGCCTGTCTTTCTTTTGCTAGTTTTTCCTCCTCCGCTTTTTTCTTCTCTTCCTCTATCTTTATCTCGGCTTCATCGATCTTATTTTGAACTTGTTCGTTAAAGTCATTAGCATATTTTGTAGAAATATATTTATCCTCATACTTTCTCGCTTCTTCATACAATCCGACAGATTCTTCAAATTTCATAATAGCATACAAACTATCAGCCTCTCTGACAATCCTTATATATTCAGCAATATCTTCACGCAATATCTTATTGTTAACCATATATGTATAGCCAAATACGGATGCTGCGAGAACGGCAAGAAAAAGTATAATATAAATCCATTTCTTAGAGGACTTATGCGCAAACTCAGGTTCTATCCTATCTCTCACCATCTTATTCATTGACTCTTGAAAGAGTTGTTCAAAATCAATAGTTGAGAATTGATGTTGACCTATATGTTGCTTTATGTTATCAGGCACATCATCGGGGAAATCCTTGAATTCTTTATCAGGATTTACCGGTATTATATGTTTATCTTTTGATATTGCATATTCAATCTCTTTACGTACCCAGTCGTTATCATCTTTGCAATTGTCTAACGAGTTTTTAGACAATATTATGATAAATATAGGAGCTTCATCGATAGCGCCAATTATACGTTTATCGAAGACACTATCCTTTAAGTCATCAAAATCCAAGAAGACATGATAGCCTCTTCTTTCTAATTCTAATTTTAAGGATCTGGCTTTATCTTTACCTCCTGTTCTTCTGTAACTTATAAATATATCGTATTTCATATCCTTATGTTTTTTATGTATTGTTATAAATTCATCTATCATTATATTTTTTTACGAAATATGGCAAGGCTGCAGAGAGAACTATGTCATATATTATAGTGTCGTCATCTACATCCTTCAAGCGGTTATATGAACAAATGTCAACATGTCTCATCTGCTGTTTCAGGGCATCTTTTCTCTTTTTATGCTCTTGTTTATCAGATGTATTAAGCCTTATCAGTTCTTTCTGCTCTTCTTTTCTTACGGGAGAATAATGCATAAGCAGTTGTTCCACATTCCATCTGTTATGTTCAGTCATCGCCATCGTCGATATTGTATCATCATCGAGTGTCTTAGTGCTATCCCAATTGATGTCACGTAATTTTATTCTGATAGTATTTGCATTATATATGTTAGACCATCGGCTGGCGCACCCCGATTTTCCCTTGTTAAATCTTAAGATTGAATTGTTCCATGCCTTGTCGATCTGTTCATCTGTTGCTTTCTCAAGAATATCCCATTTATATTCTCCTGTTTTATCATCATAGATATGTTCCATATGACAGTAAACAAAATTCACCAACTTAGCGAGATAATCGTCGACAAGCATAAGCGAGAATGTTTCTGACATCATACCGAAAGGTTTTATATTCTTATACTTCTCATTCTTACCTATATCATCACCAAGAACAGAATCTGCTATATATTTCAATATACTGTCAGAATAACGTTGATAGACTAATATCTGCAAGGCATTTTCATAAACCACATCCGGGAGATACAGTCCTCCAGCTATAGACTGATGAGTTTCTTCCAAGCATACCGCTATTGTCAGAATCTTATCAGGATGCGATTCTTTATTGGCACATTCTCTTAGATATTGTTGCACTGAGAAGTTATTCAAACCGCCTTTAATAAATTCCCATTCTATATCTATAAAGAACTCATCACCTCGTTCTTCGCCATCTACGCCCAGTTTCACATCTTTATATGGAGATGTAGAATCCGCGCTATGCAAAGGATCATGCCATGTTGCATCATCATTATCAAAATCTGAATACAATGGCTTTATCACACCTTTTCTACAGTCATATCGTTCAGCCTCAACGTAACGCCATCTTGCCAAAGCGAACATATCACTATACCTGTTCATCAGATAACCCGACTCTCTATCTGCATCTTCATCAATAAATGTAATACGTGTACGTGCTCCTTTAGATGTCAACGCATTCGGATAATGTCCTGTATAAGCAGCCTCTAATCCCATAGTCACACCCATCTTCGACATGCCTATTACGACAAGATGAACATGATGTTTGTCATTCTCCGAGATAAACGATACATAAACATCATTTCTAATCATATCCAAAGGATAATATTCAATATCATTATCGTTTTTGTTATTAAGAATATTAGTAGGGTCTGAGTATGCAAATATCTTTTGAGCCCACATCTCGTAGTAGTTCAACGGGATATAGTTAATTTTTTTCTTATCATTCACGCTGATGTCAGAAAATTGGAAAGCCGAGAATGTTATCTGATTTTCAAAGATCACATATACGTTTTTCTTCTCTATGTCATAGGGCAAAGTATCGGTTATCAAGCGTAGGCAGTCCATATTATATGCGTCGTGATTTTGTCCGTCATCTGCCAACGACTCTCCTAACACATATATATCTATGGCAGTTTCCAACATCAGATCCTCTATATCTGATTTTGATGTTCTATTGCCATAATAGATGACGACACGTTCTTTCTGAGACTCTTCCAACTCTGAATATAGTTCACGCCGAAACGTCTCCACGTCTCTTGAAGTCTGTATTATTATATAATCATCTTTCTTAAGCAGTTGTTGCAACAGTCCGGGAGTCATGCCGTTACCGCCTATCACCACATGATGTTTTTTTCTTTTCAAAAAACGGCTATATCTTACCTCGCCTTTTATCCATTCATTACGCCGTCTATCGAACCAGCCTATCAGGACAGCTATAAGCAAACCATTTAAGAAAAAATAGCCCATTATAGATGTAACAGTTGCCCACTTCCGTCCTTTTTCAGTACTTGCGATATGCTGATTACCAGAGTCAATATAATGATAATAAACACTCCAGAACAATGAAGGCTCTTCTTCCTCAGTATCCACAATATCTTTCGGCAAGACATCTATTTCCTTGAGGATAAGACAATGATTATTAGTATCAGTAATTATAGTCCAATCATACAGTTCTGAAATTAGCTGTAGATCATCAAAACTATTTTTACCTGAGACTGAAATCTCTTTAATGTCCTTAGCATAAAGTACATCACTAAAGACCAATTCTTTAGCCAATGACTTCCGTAATGTCTCATAATCAGAATATTCTACCGTGAATAGGGCAGTACTTAGAAATAAAAATACAATAATAAATGGTATTAATAATACAATATTAATTACTTTATGTATAAAATTCTTCTTAACCAATATTCTATCGAATTTGATTTTATTGAAGAAGATAATACAAAAAGTATATACCGAATATATTATACCTACTATACCTAATATCAAGCATACTGCATCATATATATATATATATATATATATATATATATATATGATATAGAAATAGATAGCAC
>SUWU01000013.1 GCA_015061295.1 Lentimicrobiaceae bacterium | reverse complement strand
GTAAAAGACGTCATCAACGGCGACTTCACTCCTGTGCGCGTAGAGCTTAAATTCGCTTACCTCAATAAGATAGCAGGTCAGGAAATAGAAAAAGACATCGCTGTAAATATCCTCAAAAACTTAGATTGTAAAGTAGTGGAATTGACAGACGAATCTGTAACTGTTGATGTCCCAACATGTAAAGTCGATGTCTATCGTCCTGCCGACTTAGTTGAAGAAATATTACGTATTTACGGTTACGATAATATCGCTATTCCAGAAAAGATTAACGCTACTTTGAACGTCGTGGCAAAACCAGATCCTGAGAAGTTGAAGAGAAACATCTCTATCATGTTGGCTTCTAATGGTTTCTATGAAATCATGAACAACTCTTTAACTAAAGAGGCTTACACCAAAGAGATGGACAGTTTCGACGAAAATAGAAACGTCAAGATTTTAAATCCTCTCAGCTCCGACTTGAACGTACTTCGTCAGTCGTTGCTTTTCGGCGGGTTGAAGAGCATAGAAAACAACCACAACCATAAGATTTTCGACATCAAGTTCTTCGAGTTCGGTAACACATATTTCTATGATGAAAGCAAAAAACAAGAAGGCGTTTCCTTGTCACCATATTCTGAAATCTATAACTTAGACCTGTTCATCACAGGAAAAGATAAGGAAGAATTGTGGAGCAACAAACCACAGAACGTTGATTTCTATGAACTTAAAAAATATGTCTTAGGCATCTTACATAAACTCAATATTGATGTTGAGAAATTAGAGACAAGCGAAGGCTGCGTAAAACATTACGAATATTCTTTGGTTTATAGTTTGAACGGCATGGAGTTATGTACTCTCGGTAAGATAAATCAGAAGACTTTGAAGCTGTTCGATTTGAAGAGAGAAGTATATCATGCTACGATGAATTGGGATAATCTTTTGAAAGCCAACAAAGAAGCTAAGGCTGTTCGTTACGAGCCATTGCCAAAATTCCCAGCAGTACGTCGCGACTTAGCATTAATTCTCGACAAGAACGTGAACTTTGAGCAAGTGAAAAATGTTGCTTTCACAGCAGAGAATAAGATTTTAACTTCGGTAAGTCTCTTCGATATTTATACTGGCGACAAGATTCCAGAAGGCAAGAAGCAATATGCTTTAAGTTTCATCTTGATGGATACACAAAAGACATTGACCGACAAAGTCATCGAGAAGACTATGGCTAAGATACAATCTGCGATAGAACAACAACTAAAAGCAACATTACGATAATGGACAATCAAGACATCCAATCAATAAAACAACGATTCAAGATAATAGGCAACAGCCGCGATCTCAATAGAGCTATTGAGATTGCGGTTCAAGTTGCTGGCACCGACCTCACCGTATTGATTAACGGAGAGAGCGGTACCGGTAAAGATGTTATCCCGCAAATCATACATCAGAATAGTTCGAGGAAACATAAGAACTATTTTGCCATCAACTGCGGCGCCATTCCAGAAGGCACCATCGACTCCGAGTTGTTTGGTCATGAGAAAGGCTCTTTCACAGGAGCCATCGACACCCGCAAAGGATATTTTGAAGTAGCCGACGGCGGCACTATCTTCCTTGATGAAGTGGGTGAACTTCCTTTAGCGACACAGGCACGACTGCTGAGAGTCTTGGAAAACGGCGAATTCATCAAAGTCGGCTCCTCGAAAGTACAGAAGACCGATGTGAGGATAGTAGCAGCTACCAACCTCAATATTCCGTTAGCAATAGAAAAAGGCAAGTTCAGAGAAGATTTATATTATCGACTCAATACTGTGCCAATTCGTATACCTGCATTACGCGAGCGTAAGGAAGACATCAAACTGTTATTCAGAAAATTCGCTGCCGACTTCGCAGAGAAATATCGTATGCCAGCAGTGCAGCTCACACCAGAAGCCGTCGTCATGATGGAGAATTATCGTTGGGACGGTAACATACGACAGCTGAAAAATATCACCGAACAGATTTCTATCATCGAAGAAGAGAGAATCATAACGCCCGATATTTTGAAAAACTATCTCCCGAATAATAATGTCACTTCGTTACCTACATTATATAAAGGAGGTAAAGACGAAGACCCGCTCTCGGAACGCGACATATTATATAAGGTGTTGTTCGACATGAAGAACGACATTATGGAGCTTCGCAGAACCGTTAAGGAACTGTCGGAACAAAGAAATAGCGGTAATATACAGCATCTTCCTGAGCCGTCGAATATCACGCCTATCAACGCTACGGTAATTTCTCCGATGGAAGAACCAGAAGATAGCTTTGTTTATGTTCAGGACGACGATTATAGTAAAGACACTGACTCCGCTACTTCTAATACGACTTGCGAGCCTGAGCTGTCAGCAGCGAATAAATATGACACGCCTCCTACCTTGTCATTAGAGCAGACAGAAAAAGACTTCATTTGCAAGGCTTTAGAGAAGCATAAAGGTAAGAGAAAAGACGCTGCCAAAGAATTAGGCATCAGCGAGAGAACATTGTATAGAAAGATTAACGAATATCAAATCAAACTGTGATGGAGAATTTAAAGACACAGAGACATAGAGACATAGAGACACAGAGACGCAAAAATACTTGGCGACTCGGTGACTTAGTGACTTGGCGACTTATAACTCGTTGTCTCGTTGTCTTGTTGTCTTGTTGTCTTTTCTTAAACAGCTGCGGGATATATTCGTTCTCAGGAGCTTCCATTCCTGCTGAGGCAAAGACCATCTCGGTACAATATTTCCCTAACAATGCACAGCTCGTTAATCCCTTGTTGAGCAATACTTTGACAAACGCCTTGAACGATATGTTTGTAAATCAGACAACATTACAGTCAGTGGCAGAAAATGGCGACCTCGCTTTTGAAGGAGAGATTACGGGTTACAGCACCTCTCCTATCGCCATCACAGGTAATCAGACCGCTGCGATGAACAGACTGACAGTGACGGTAAATGTACGATTTACAAACAGATATGACGAGTCTAAAAACTTTGAGCAGAACTTCTCTCAATATCAGGATTATCCAAGCGAACAAGATTTGAACATGGTTCAAGACGTTTTGGTTGAGCAGATAGTTGAAGACTTATGTCAGGATATTTTTAACAAAGCCGTTGTGAACTGGTAATATATGAATAAAGAAAATGTGATATTAGAGGTACAGAGACGCAAAGACACAGAAATGCAAAGATTCAGTGAGATAATGTCGAGTCCGCATAAGATGGACGACAATGACATTGAATTATTGTCATCTGCTGTTGAGCAATATCCATATTTTACTATAGCACAGGTTCTTTTATCGGTAGGTTTAGATCTTAACAATGACAAGAGGTCAGCAAAGCAGTTACGACTTGCAGCGGCTATGGTGCCCGACAGAAACGCATTGCGACGTCTTATGGCAGAGGCAAAAGCGACAAAGACAAAAGTCGAGCATTGTGATTTGCCTGATGAGTTCAGCGAACAGACTACTGACAACAGACAAAAGTCATTAGAAACGATAGTAATTCCAGAAGTCGATTTGAATAAGTCGAAGGAAGAATTGTCGAAGGAGATGGCGTTATTAGAAGAGAAGCGTAAGTCGTTAGACGAGTTAAAGAGTCTCATCGAGCAGAGGATTATAGAATTAGAGCGTGAGAAGGAAGAGGATAAGAAAGAAAAGAAAGCATTATCAAAAACTGAAATTATCGATAAATTTATTGCAGAAAATCCTCAAATTTCGCGACCTAAGAAAGAATTTTACGACCCTATGGTTGTCGCACAGACAAGTGTAATCGACCAAGAGAATATCATAAGTGAAACATTAGCAACGATTTATCTTAATCAAGGATATATTGAAAAAGCAATTTCAGTATATCAAAAATTAAGTTTGAAAAATCCAGAAAAAAGTGTTTACTTTGCAAAATTAATTGAAGAAGCAAAAAATAAGTTTAACAATTAAATAATTAACAAAATGTACGTAGCAATTTCAGTATTCATCCTTATCGTCAGTGCTTTGATGATGTTGGTTGTTTTAGTTCAGAATTCAAAAGGCGGAGGATTGGTATCTAACTTATCATCTTCAAATCAAATCTTAGGTGTTCGTAAGACTACCGATTTCTTAGAGAAAGCTACATGGACCTTGGCAATCATTTTAGTTGTGTTATGTCTTGTTTCAAGTATAGCACTTCCAAAAGGTGGTGTTGGAGCAGGTTCAAGCGTTGACACAGAGATGCGTCAGCAAATAGAAAACACAATGGCACCTTCAGATTATCAAATGCCAGCTGCAGATGCTGAATAAAAAACAGTCACGATAAAATTAAAAAAATGTCAGAATGTCACTCTTTCTGACATTTTTTTTTGCTTTAACGTTTGGCAAACATTTTGACAAGAGGCAGGCTGGAAAATAAAAATCACATAAATATAAAAGTAAAAATTATGGCACAATTATCAATTAAACCATTGGCAGACAGAGTCGTTATCGAACCAGCTCTCGCAGAACAAAAGACAGCAAGCGGAATTATTATTCCTGACACAGCAAAAGAAAAACCACAAAAAGGTGTTGTAGTGGCAGTTGGTCCTGGTACAAAAGACAATCCTATGACATTGAAAGTTGGCGACGTAGTTATTTATGGCAAATACGCCGGCACAGAGTTCCACTTAGAAGGAAAAGATTATATGATAATGAGAGAAAATGATGTTATCGCAATCATCTGATTTTAACTCTCATTATTATTTTTTTTATTTCATATTTAAAAATTTTAAAATAGTAAAGAAATGGCAAAAGACATATTATTTAACTTAGACGCACGCGACGGTTTAAAAAAAGGCGTTGACGCTTTATCTAACGCAGTAAAAGTAACTCTCGGACCTAAAGGTCGTAATGTTATCATCGAGAAATCATACGGCGCTCCTCATATCACAAAGGACGGCGTTTCAGTAGCAAAAGAAATAGAATTACAAGACCCTGTTGAAAACATGGGCGCCCAGTTAGTTAAAGAAGTAGCTTCTAAGACAAACGACCTCGCTGGTGACGGAACAACAACAGCTACAGTCTTGGCACAAGCTATAGTGGCAGCAGGTTTGAAAAACGTCATCGCTGGCGCTAACCCAATGGATCTTAAAAGAGGTATTGACAAAGCTGTCGCTGCAGTAGTAGAATCATTGAAAGCTCAGTCAGAACAAGTTGGCGACAGCATCGAGAAGATTCAACAAGTAGCAAGCATCTCAGCAAACAACGACAACAACATAGGTACTTTGATTGCTGAAGCTATGGCAAAGGTTAAGAAAGAAGGCGTTATCACTGTTGAAGACGCTAAAGGTATTGAGACACACGTCGATGTTGTTGAAGGTATGCAATTCGACCGTGGTTACATTTCTCCTTATTTCGTGACCAACACAGAAAAAATGGAAGCTGTCTATGAAAATCCTTTCATCTTGATTTATGACAAGAAAATCTCTGTGATGAAAGACCTTCTTCCAATACTTGAAAAATCATTACAAACAGGTCGTCCTCTTCTCATCATCGCAGAAGACATCGACAGCGAAGCATTGGCAACATTAGTTGTTAACCGTTTACGTGGTTCTTTGAAAGTTGTTGCTGTTAAAGCTCCTGGCTTCGGCGACAGAAGAAAAGAGATGTTAGAAGACATCGCTATCTTGACAGGCGGTACTGTCATCACTGAAGAGAAAGGCTACCGTTTAGAAGATGCTACTTTGGCAGAACTCGGTACAGCTGATAAGATCACTGTGACAAAAGACAATACTACTATCGTCAACGGTCAAGGTGCAAAAGAAAACATCGATGCACGTGCAGCACAAATCAAAGCTCAAATCGCTTCAACAACATCAGACTACGACCGCGAGAAATTACAAGAACGTTTGGCAAAAATCGCTGGTGGTGTAGCAGTCATCTATGTTGGCGCAGCAAGTGAAGTTGAGATGAAAGAGAAGAAAGACCGCGTTGAAGACGCTCTTAACGCAACAAGAGCTGCTATTGAAGAAGGTATCATACCTGGCGGCGGTGTCGGCTTCATCCGCGCCATCAGCTCAATAGAAAAGATGAAAGGTGAAAACGATGACGAGACAACAGGTATCGCTATCATCAAACGCGCTTTGGAAGAACCATTACGTCAGATAGTTGAAAACGCTGGTTTAGAAGGTTCTGTCGTTGTTAATAAAGTAAGAGAAGGCGAAGGCGACTTCGGTTTCAACGCTCGCACAGAGACATACGAAAACTTATTGAAGACAGGTGTCATCGACCCAGTTAAGGTTTCAAGAGTAGCTTTAGAAAACGCAGCATCTATCGCAAGTATGCTCCTCACAACAGAATGCGTTATCTCAAATCATAAAGAAGAAAATCCAATGCCAGCTATGAACCCACAAATGGGTGGCATGCCAGGAATGATGTAATTCTAAAACTAAAGTGTAACAAAAAAATCCGTCAGTTGCCTGACGGATTTTTTTTGTTAAGAATCTATCTTTAATTATTTCTTAACGAAACGGTTGATAACTTCATTGTTTTCTGTTCTGACTTTGATGATATAAACACCACCTTCTAATTCAGAAACATTAACTTGAACGTTGTTGCTTACACATTGTTCGTTATAGACCATGACACCTGTGATAGTGTAGATACTTACTTCTTCGATGTTGTTGCCGTTTTCGATGAAGAGAACATCGTTGACAGGGTTAGGATAGATGTTGAATGTAGCTGTTAATTCTTCAACGTCTAATGCACATTCTTCGTCTGATTGAGCTGATTCACCCACTGAGTTCACTGCTGATACTGTGAAGCAGTATTCCATAGTAGGATCTAATTCTGTGAGTTTTACAGCGTTATTTATGACATCACCAAGTAATTGTCCGTAAGCATATACATTGTATGATGTTGCACCGTCAACTGCATCCCATGTCAATCTGAGTTCTGTATCGCTCAAGATTTCTATTGCGAGGTTTGTAGGTGTTGCTGGAACATCTGTTGGAGCGTCTAATGTTGTAACACATGCTTCATTTGAATGAGCAGACTCGTTACCTTCTGCATCGAATGCTGTTACAGTGAAGCAGAATGTAGTGTTAGCTTCAAAGCCATTAACCACAGCGCCTAAATATGTTGTCTTATCAATGAATTCTCCTTCAATATATACACCATATTCAACAGCACCTTCAACAGCATCCCAGCTTAACTCGATTTGAACATCACTTAATGCTGTTGCAACCAAGTTTGTTGGAGCTGCTATGCCTTCTTCCTCTTCGCCACTGTCATTATGATTTTCCAATACCATTTCTACTGAGAAAGCTTCTTTAGCTGCTGCTACCATGTAGTAGTCACCTGCTTCATAAACACCAGCTCTTTCTGTTAATGCTAAGTTGTCAACGCTAATTTCTGGACAACCTGAGTTAGTAGCATGTATTGCTATCTGATAGTCACCATATTCAAGACCTGCTGCAATGAAATTAGCACCGATGTCAACTCTTCTGAAGGTGATGTAGTTGCCATTCTCGTCGAAGAGTTCAGGGAACATTGATTGATTTGCAGGATCGTCAACCCAGTCAGGATCTGCTTGTACGGTTCCTAATGCTGTAAAGTTCTCTCCATCTTGTGTTACTTCAATAGTCAGATATTGCCATGAGCCGCCTTCTCTTTGTATGTCAAAAGTCAATACTGTATAAGGAGTGATAGTATAATACTCTTTTGTGATGACTCTTTCATCAGCTTGATTCATAGTACCCCATGTGTCAGTTCCATATTCTCCCCAGCTATCGAATGATTTAGAAATCAACTTGCCATTTTCAACATACCAGCAGTAATCTGTATTTTCATCGAGATCTTGGATTGTAAAGTCGTCCATGCTGCCATCTTCAAAATCATATTCAAATGTTGTTGAAAGAACTGTTTCTACACCTTTGTAGTTGTTGTTAGCATGAGGACCTTTACCTTCGCCAATGCTGTCGGCTCTGTATATTGCGTAGAAACCGCCTTCGCCTTCAACATTAGTTTTGATAACTTTTTCGTTCTCTAATGTAAAGCTATATACTGCATCTGGAGCTAAGCCGTTTTCGCCTTCATTTGGTAATAAATAGTCATCGTGTAATGTAGCGAAGTCAGGAGTATCTGAATAAGCATCGTTTGTGAAAGTGATTTCTCTTGCGAGTTCAAATACGTCTGGTTCTACTGGATCATAAACAACAGCTGTCATAGGAACTTCTACTACATCGCCTTCAGCTGCTGTCACTGTAAGTGTACCATTGTATGTGCCAGCTGCAGCTTCTTTGTCATAACCAACAGTAAACTTGATAGGAGATACTGTAAGGTCTAAGTCGGCAGGAATTGTAAAGAAGTCGTTGTCGCATGTGATAGATGTTACTGTTCTTTCTATTGCGCTTACTGATACGTTAACAGATGCTTCTGCTTTTTCTGGCCAATAGTTGCCTAATTGGATTGTGCCAAGGTTGATACCATCTTTAGGACTTACCGACAAACCAGGTTCTGAAACGATTGTGAATTCAACCTTGTTAAGTTGGTTTTTGAGATTGCCATATTCACTACTCAAATTTGCTATATCATAAATTTGATTATCTCTTGCATTGCATAATGTTCTCATCACTGCACCTGTTTCATAACCATAGAAGTAAGTGTTGTCAATATAGGTACCTGTATTGTCAGCAACACAGAGAATGAAATTACCACCTGTATAAGCAAATGGTGTTTGAAGTTCTATTTCAAACCATTGATCTTCTCCAGGAGTTGTGAGTTCACCTTGGAACACAAGTTCAGAGCTTGTCACAGGAACCCAATCTTGGCTATTTTCAAAGACTTCCTTGTCTGTGTTTAACATGTAGATTGACAAGTTACGTGTGTAAGTCGAAGGACTAATTTGATGGAATGCTATCTTGGTAATGTCACCTACAGTGTTATTCATCTCAGCACCAGTGTAAATCTGTTGTGAGATAGAATACATCCAAAATGTATTTATTGGTAAAGTCTCTAACATTGTTGTTCCATCTTCACCAACAACAATTGTTTGTTGTGCTCTAACGGTAAATAAACCGAGTATGCACATCATAGCTAAAAGTAAAAACTTTTTCATACTATTTGAATTTAAAGTTAGTAATTAATTGATAATTATTATATTATAGTTGTATTAAATATAATCTGTCAGAATAGGCAAATATACAATATTTTATTTAAAATCAAAATTATTAATCATAGAAAAATTACTATTATGTTAAAATAGCAAAATAAATTATCTTTGCGCAAAATTTATATCATGAATCCATCATCACCTTTATACCCAATCATAAAACTTCGTAGAGGCAAAGACGAAGCCGTAAGACGTTATCACCCATGGATTTTCTCTGGCGCTATCGAAACTGCTGCTCCTAATCTTCAAGCTGGTGATATTGTAACAGTTGTCGATTATAAGAATGACATCTTAGGAACAGGCTTCGCAGAAGCAGGAAATATAGCAGTTAAAATCCTTGCTTTCGAGAATATAAAGATAGATGATGACTTCTGGAAAGAACGTCTTAATAAAGCCTTTGAACTACGTAAGATGATGGGCTTGGTCGATAATGAACATACTAATTGTTATCGTCTCGTTCATTCAGAAGGTGATAATCTTCCAGGACTTATAATAGACATTTATGGTAAGACTGCTGTTGTTCAAGCTCAGACAGAAGGCATGGCGTTAAATGTAAAGAATATTGCCAACTCACTTTTAAAAATCGATGGACTGAGAATCGATTCTGTCTATAATAAAAGTTCTGAGGCGATGCAACGTATGGGTAAAGATGCTGTCGATGATGGTTATCTTGTTGGTGAAAAATCAGATGACTTTGTCCTTGAAAATGATTCCAAATATCTCATCGATTGGGAAGAAGGTCAGAAGACAGGTTTCTTCTTAGATCAGCGTAACAATCGTGAGTTGGTACGACAACTTGCAAAAGGAAAGAATGTCTTGAATACTTTCTGTTACACAGGTGGTTTCTCTGTCGCAGCGCTTCATGGTGGAGCTCACAAGGTTGTTTCTATCGATTGCTCGAAGAAAGCTATATCAGCATGTGAGAAGAATATCGCCCTTAATGGCTTTGATATAAATGAAAACCCGAGTGTTGCAGAAGACGCTAAGTTATATCTTCAGAATATGTCAAAAGACGAGTTTGACTTGATAATACTCGATCCTCCAGCATTCGCCAAAAATCATAAGTCGCTACACCGAGGTCTTCAGGGCTACAAATTCATCAATTATGAGGCGATGACGAAAATTAAAAAAGGAGGACTCTTATTTACCTTCAGTTGTTCTCAGGCTGTCGATAAGGCCCAGTTTCAAAGCATAGTAATGGCAGCTGCCATAGAAGCAGGACGTAAGGCACAGATAATATATCAGTTAGATCAGCCAGAAGATCATCCTGTCAACATTTATCATCCTGAAGGAGCTTATCTTAAAGGCTTGGTGTTGAAGATAGATTGATGATATATTACTCCGTATAGTATAATATCATTCTTTCTATAGCTCTCTGGCATACTTCACAGAATGTGTCGCCAGCGAAAGTCTTCATGAGACAATCTTTCTTAGGACGATACACGCCTTTAGCTTCGTAGCCGCCTCCTTCAAAGACACCTATCTCATCAGCATATTTCTTGTCCATAGGTGTTGGTATAGGAGTCTTGCTCTTCATCATATCTTTCCACTTCGACTCGAAATCTACTAATGTCGTGAGATTAGGCTCCCATGGCTCTATGTTAAGGTTGTAGAAACCTTCGTATGAGGTGTCGTCTTCGTAATACTCATCGCCAAGTCCAGCGAAGCCATGTCCAAACTCGTGTATTATAACATCGGAAGAGAAATGGTCGTCAGTAGAACTGACGCAGTAGAAATTATATATTCCACCTCCACCATATTTTGAACTATTGACTAAGATATAAATCTGATCGTAAGGCACCATGCCAGCGAGATTTCTAATAGATTGGTTGTCATAAGACATACAGTAACGCTCCGAGTCAAAGGTGTAGAATGAGCAATTGACAGCAGTATTTTTCCAGATGTCTTCACCAGGAATGCTCACACCAGAATCTTTAGAAGGAGCCATCACAGCTCTGATGTTGAACTTGTCTTTATATGTGATGTAAGGCTCATAAGAGAATAGACTCTCTCTGAAGAACTCACAGTCTTTCACAAACTTACCCATCTCCTCTGCTGTGTATCCATCGGGTAGTATGACAATATCGACAGCTTTTTCAGGAGCATAATCGCCATGCACGTTTAATATAGAATGAGGTAGTTTCTGCGCATCTTGAATGAAGTAGTTGTCGGGGTCAACGACGAGGCGCATTTTTTCGATGAGATTTCCGTCATAATCCTTGAGATAAAACACCACATCGACGATTTCTTTTGGATATGGCATGATGACAGACTCATTAAAACCACGTGTAACGCTCTCAGCTTCAGCGGTAGTTTGCCACTCTCCAAATAAGTTGCAATATCCTCTTGAATATATGACGACATCAGAATCGTGTAACATAACCTCGAAAAGATAATCGCCGTAGTTAAGACTGTCGATGAGGTTGGAACGAGTGCCTCCCCACTTAGGCTCCACTACATACTTATCCAAAGCATAATGGCATGAGTCGCTGTTTCCAAAGATATAATAATCTATTCTTAATTGTTGATCTGTAAAGTAAACGTCATATTGTGCTTTTGAGATGTTGCAAAATGACATTAAGAAAGCGATGAGAATGCACAACTTATTGATATTCCTTTTCATGATATAATGATTTTGTTATTGCAAATATATGTATATTGTCATTTGTATCGACGAATTTTTATATTATTTTTGCAATCAAATTTATAAGACATGAGTGATTTCAAAGAAATTGAAAAAGAAGAAAAAAAGTCGTTGAATTTCATCAAAGCGAAAGTAGTTGAAGATCTGCAAAATGGTAAGAATGATGGTCGTGTTCAGACGCGTTTCCCTCCTGAGCCTAATGGCTATCTTCATATAGGTCACGCTAAAGCGATATGCCTCGACTTCGGAATAGCAGAGAAATATAACGGTGTCTGTAACCTCCGTTTTGATGATACAAATCCTACTAAAGAAGATGTTGAATATGTAGATGCTATCAAGGAAGATATTCAATGGTTAGGTTTTCAGTGGGCTAACGAGTATTACGCTTCTGATTATTTTCAGCAGCTCTGGGATTTCGCCGTTCGTCTTATAAAAGAAGGTAAGGCTTATATCGATGAGCAAAGTGCTGATGTCATAGCAGCTCAGAAAGGGACACCTACTACAGCAGGAACAGAAAGTCCTTATCGTAATCGTCCTGTTGAAGAGTCGTTGGAACTTTTCCAAAAGATGAATAGTGGTGAGATAGAAGAAGGTAAGATGGTGCTTCGTGCTAAGATAGACATGGCTAATCCTAATATGCACTTCCGCGACCCTATCATCTATCGCGTGGTGAAGACTCCTCATCATCGCACTGGAAATAAATGGAATGTGTATCCTATGTATGACTTTGCTCATGGTGAAAGCGATTATTTTGAAGGTGTAACACATTCATTATGTACACTCGAATTTGTGGTACATCGTCCTTTGTACGATTATTTCATCGATGAACTTAAAGAGCAAAAAGACTTGGATGACCATCGTCCTCGTCAATATGAATTTAACAAACTGAATTTCAATTATACATTGTTAAGCAAACGTAACCTTCTGATATTAGTGAAAGAAGGTCTCGTCAATGGCTGGGACGATCCTCGAATGCCTACTATATGCGGATTCCGTCGTCGTGGCTATACTCCAGAATCAATACGTCGTCTTATCGATAAGATTGGTTATACTACTTATGAAGCTGTTAATGATTTTGCTCTTTTAGAAAGCACTATTCGTGAAGATCTCAATGCTCGAGCAACTCGTGTTTCTGCTGTTATCAATCCTGTGAAGTTAGTGATTACTAACTATCCTGAAGGTCAATGTGAAGAGATGGAGGCGATTAATAATCCAGAAGATGAGAACTCAGGAACTCACAACATCACTTTCAGCCGTGAGTTGTGGATAGAACGTGAGGACTTTATGGAAGATGCACCTAAGAAATATTTCCGCATGACTCCTGGTAACGAGGTTCGTTTGAAGAATGCTTATATTGTTAAATGTACGGGTTGTAAGAAAGACGAAAACGGTAATGTCGTCGAAGTTTATGCTGAATATGATCCTGATACTAAGAGTGGCATGGCAGGTGCTAACCGTAAAGTGAAAGGCACCTTGCACTGGGTGAGTTGTAATCATTGCATTCAAGCTGAAGTGAGATTGTATGATAGATTGTGGTTGAATGAGAATCCTCGCGACGCCATAGCTACTATTCAGGAAGAGCAACAATGCTCGGCTCTCGAGGCTATGAAACAAGTGATAAATCCTAACTCTTTAGAAATAAGAAAAGAATGTTACGTCGAAAAGTTCCTTGCCGATGCTAAACCTCTCGACCACTTCCAATTCCAGAGAATAGGATACTTCACAGCCGATAAAGACAGCACAGCCGAATATCTCGTCTTTAACAGAACAGTGACATTGAAAGATACTTTCCAACTTCCTCAGAAATAATGTCTGAAGAAACGAAAAAAAATGTATCTTTGCAGTCGATGAAGCCACTTTAGCTCAGTTGGTAGAGCAACGCATTCGTAATGCGTAGGTCGAGGGTTCGAGTCCCTCATGTGGCTCAAATATAAAGACTATAAGACAGAGAGTCAATAAGTCTATAAGTGAAATACTTAGCTTGTAGTCTTTTTGACTCTTTTTTTAAATATATATTATGAATTACTATAAAGATACTTTTTCAGAAAACTCTAAGATGGCGGAAGTCGTCATCTCTAATCCTAAATTATTATTAACACTTTCTCGTTTTGGAATAGAACTCGGCTTTGGCGATCATAGCGTGAAAGAGGTGTGTGACAAAGCTAAGGTCTCTCCATCATTCTTCTTGCTAATATGTAACTTGTATTCTAACTCTGACTTCATTCCTTCACAAGATGATATTAGATCTGTGGATGCTTATACAATATTATCGTATCTCTCAGAATCGCATAAGTATTACTTAGAGGAAAGATTGCCACACATAGAATTACATCTGAGGAGAATCGTTGAGGATTGTCCCGCGAAGTTCTGCAACACGATAAATCGTTTCTTCAATGAGTATAAAGATGAAGTAGAAAGTCATTTTAAATACGAAGAAGATGTCGTTTTCCCTTATATTAAATCGTTGTGCAATAAGACTCTAAGTCCTAATTTCTCTATTTCTGAGTTTAAATCTAATCATAGTAATATAGAAGATAAACTCAACGATTTGATGAATATTCTTATCAAATATCTTCCTGCGAATATCTTTCCTAAGGAGAGAATTGAGATTTCTCTTGACATCATGGAGGTTACATCAGATTTGAGAAGTCATACTTTGGTTGAGGAGCGTATTTTGGTTCCATTTGTCGAAATGATGGAGGCTTAAGTCATGAAAAATAATAAGATACTTATTGTTGAGACCTCGCCATTGATAAGTAGTGGACTGTCGTCTTTCTTTGAAGGAATGAACCAATTTACTGTGTCTGCTGTTGTTGATAATATGGAAGACCTACAGGATAAAATGGTAATACATAATCCTGATATTCTGATAATCAATCCAATTATGATAGGATATTATGCTTTAAATAACTTTTTTAAGAACCTATCTCAGAATTATCCTAACATACATTGTGTTGCTCTCGTTACAACTTATATTGATAAGAATATCTTAAGGTATTTTAAGGAAATTGTAGAACTTAGCGATAATAAACAGAAAGTCGTTAATAAGTTAATTAATTTATTGAATAATAGTGATGAGACGACATCTCAAGAGAATATAGAACTATCTAATCGTGAGATTGATGTTTTAGTCTCTGTTGCTAAAGGAATGACAAACAAAGAAATATCGGATTTACTCAGCATCTCTGTTCACACTGTGATAACTCATCGAAAGAATATCGTTAAGAAAACAGGTATCAAATCTGTTGCAGGTCTTACAGTCTATGCCTTGCTGAATAATCTCGTTGAAGAGTCGGAGATTAATTAAGAATGTACAATTTACAATGAACAATGTACAATGAACAATGTACAATGAACAATGAACAATGAACAATGGACAATGGACAATGAAGAATGAGTAATGACTTATTGAATTATTATTGCGAAAATTACTGTTATTGCGAAAATCATTGATTCCATTGATGCCTTTCCTAACAACTCGTTTAATTGTTTTCCTTTGTATTTATTTAAATTTCTGAAAAGAATCAGGGAGTATATGACTAATGGAATTATGGCGATAGCCCATACTTTATAGTTACAGATGTCTTTCATGAAATAAAATCCTAATCCGCAAGCAATCAAGGGGTTTAATAAGAAGACGGTTTTCATGAACTTGCTTCCGAATATTCCAACTGTCGTAGTTTTATTGAATAACTTATCTTCTTCTTCGTCGCGAATGTTGTTTACGATAAGTAGTTCATCAACAACGAGCCCCATCGCGAAACCTGCAGCTATTATTTCCCAATTTATTTCTTTTGTTAAAATAAAATAAGTAAAACTTACAGGGATAATTCCGAAGAATAATATTACTGCTATGTCGCCTAATGCGTTGTAAGATAATGGTATTGGTCCCATTGAGTAACAAAAGGCGGCTGCTATTATCAATAATCCGAAAGGTAATAGTATCCAGCCTCCCCAATATATTAAAGGTAATCCTACTAACAGACATAAAGCTGCTGATATAAATATTGCAGTACGCATCGCTTTTGGCGTAATCTCACCGCTGACTAATTTTCTATCATTACCGAGACTATCTTCATTATCGCAGCCAGTCTTGAAATCAGCATAGTCGTTGACTAAATTTGATGTCGTTTGCGCTAAGACCGCGAATATCAAACATAATGCTGCAGGTAACCATTTTACGTGATCTTCACTGAAAGCTATAGCAGCAGACATTATCACAGTTGACATTGATACAAAGAAAGAATACGGTCTGATGGCAAAAAACCATTTTTTAATATTTTTTAACATAATTTTTATAATTTATAGTTAATAATTTATAGTTAATTATCATAGTCGGTGTCATAGTCGGTGTCATAGTCAGTGTCATAGTCAGCGTCAGTGTCATAGTCAAAGTTCAAATTTCCCTTCATACATTCTGCACAATCCGAATGTCAGTGCTTTTTGACGAACATCTTTAAAGCCGCATTCTTCCATCGTTTGTAAAAAATCTTTAGGTTTAGGGAAGTTCATAACAGATTGAGGCAGATATGTGTAGGCTTTATTATCGCCAGATATTTTCTTTCCGATGAAAGGCAATATGTGAAGGAAGTATAATTTATATAATGAAAGTAAGATTTTATTTTGAGGAACGGAAAGCTCTAATATTAATAGGTGACCATTGTCCTTCAAGACGTGTCTTAATTCATTGAGACTTTTCTTTTTATCTTCAAAATTCCTTATTCCGAATGCGATGAAAGCAGCATCGAAACAGTTGTCGTCGAAGCTAAGATTTTCGCAGTCTTCTACTTTTAAAGATATGACGGAATTTAAATTTAGCTTGTCGATTTTCTTTTCACCCACTTTAAGCATTCCCTCAGAAATATCGACTCCTATCACGCGAGGAACGCCTGCTTTTGCTAAGGCGATTGTAGAGTCGGCAGTTCCGCAGGCCACGTCTAAAACTTGAGAATCTGAGTCTTTAAGGTGTTTGCAAATTCTTTTTACGGCTTTCTTCCTCCATATTTTATCAATATTGAGTGAAAGTATATGATTTAATTTGTCGTAAGTCGGGGCGATGTTATCGAACATCGAACGCACGAAATTCTTTTCTGCCATACCTATTTAAGTCTATGAGTCTATAAGTCAATGAGACAACGGGTAGAGACGTATCAATGATACTTTCAACATGAACACACATTGATGCGTCTAATGAATCGCCATGTCATTATAAATTATTCATTTCTTTCGTCGAGAGCAATCCGCAGGCGGCGTCGATGTCTTGTCCGCGTGAGGCTCTTATCGTTGCGATGATGCCTTTGTCGTTGAGGCGGTCACGGAAACGTATCATGTCTTCATTAGTCGGGCTTTGCAAGTTGACGCCAGGGATGTTGTGAAAACGAATGAGGTTTACTCTGCAACGGAGGCTGCCAAGTTGCTTAGCGAGTTCTTTGATATGATCGGAAGTATCGTTCAAACCTTTGAAGACGATATATTCAAAGAAGACGCGACGTTGTCCGCTCCAGTCGTGCTGACGTATCGCATGTATCACTTCGCGAATAGGATAAGCCTTTTCCACAGGCATGATCTTCATTCTCTCATCGTGGAAAGGAGAGTGAAGACTGACGGCGAGGTTACATTTCGATTCTTCAAGGAAACGTTTCATATAAGGTATCACGCCTACTGTCGAGACAGTGATGCGAGTCGGACTCATGGCGAGACCCCAGTCGGAAGTCATCACGTCGAGAGTACGCATGAGGTTGTCATAGTTGTTCATCGGTTCGCCCATTCCCATGAAGACGAAGTTGGTGAGTTTTTCGTATTCAGGGAGGTTGAGAATTTGATTTAAGATGTCGCTTGCTGGGAGATTCTCTTGAAATCCTTGTTTGCCTGTCTGACAGAAGAGACAGTTCATCTTGCATCCGACCTGCGATGAGACGCATAATGTAGCGCGGTCTTTATCAGGAATGTAAGCCGACTCGATGAAGTTATCGCCGCCAGGGAAGAGATATTTCTTCGTTCCGTCTTTCGACTCTTGGACATTGGCGAAGTCTCTGTAGCCTGTCGTATAATTTTCTGACAAAAGCTGACGTGTCGCTTTGGAGAGGTTTGTCATCTCATCGAAGCTGCCGCAATGTTTTTTATAGAGCCATTCGGTGAGCTGTTTAGCTGTAAACTTCGGCAATCCATGTTGATTGACGATCTCCTGTATTTCTGATAAAGATAAACCGAGTAATGATTTCATGATGTAAGATAATAAACGTTTAACAAGAAGAAGTAAATACTAATGTTGTTTCTTCAATTTGCAAAGTTAGAAAAAAACATGAATATAGATAAAAGTAATAATACTAAAAACAAAGAGCCTATCCACTACTTGTTAGAAAGGCTCTTTTTATTCAGGTAGCTGTCAGAGAAATGCATCTCTGAGGGTTAAATAAACTTGTCAGACGTCCCTTTTAAACTTTTTTATAGGATATTTATTTTGAAAGGTTCTTAAACTTAACCTTTATAAGTTTGCCATCTTCTGTTTTGACAATACACCTTTCATTGTCAATTATAGAATCAATGGTGCCTTTAGCATACTTACCTGTAAGTAGTTCGTATGTAACCACATCGCCAGCCTTAAAGTAATCTTGATTTGTGTCATTATGTTTTGCAATGACTTTAATGGTTTGCATTGAGAAAATACCACCAGTTACTGAAGATAATAACGCATCAACGACGCGAAATGATGTTTGTACTTGGCAAGGTTCGTTTGTAGGGGTTGCCACTGAAGTGCGTCCAATTGGAACTAATCCCCAAAATAGATACATCTGTTTCCCTTTGGAATACTTATATGTCTGTCCAGGCGTTTCTTTGTATTTATTAATACTTGTTCTTGTTGTCATGCATGAAGACAATGTACATGCTATAAGAATCATAATGATAATTTTTGTTGCTTTCATATTGTATAATTTTTAGGGTGGCTCTATTTATTCGGTTACATTTCTCAATCATGAGAGAACCACTATCTCATAATTGGGATTTAATTTCGTCAAACAATTATCTATGAAGATAACTGTCATGAATCTTACATTTCATGTATTTAAAGAATGATGCCTATTTCTATGTTTTTCTCATGTCCTCCTTCCTTTTTTACAACATCCAACTCCAAAATGTAGGTTTATAAAAAAAAGAAAGTGTGGAGTTGCTTCACGTTTATTGAATAGAAGGTTGTGGAATACCTGAAGTAAAATAAACGATACAATGCCCCACACTTGAACAGTATGAGGTGTATGCACAGATAGTGCATAGCCACATAGCTATACAAGGAGTGAGTGCTGTTCGTATTCCTTTACTTCTGAAAACTTCCACATTTTCTATTCAGGACTGCGAAAACACTTTCAATATGTCTGCTATCTTCCAATAGCACCGCAAATTTATAAATAAAATCCAAACGAACAACACTCTATGGGACATTGTTTCGTGGAAATACAAAAAATATCTACTATGAAATAAAATCATTAAGAATGTCGGGAAACACTTCCATAAGTTATGTGTTATAATTTTTAAGTTTTTTTTATAAAACCTTTGGATTTTTAATATATTATATATACTTTTGCACATAATATTACGTATAATATAATTAGCAAAATGAAATATAATATCAAGAACATATCCGATTATATAAATGAGTTGATTGGGTATGATACAAATATCTTCCCAATAGAGAAAGGAGTTGTTGGAGGACTTCCGTTCGCGCTTGCTAACAGCTATGATTTCCGTGATATGGAAATTTTTAACAATCGTATTACTATTGCTATACCAAAATCATCAGAAGATTGTTCCCCTATGCAACTGGCAAAGCATCAAACTAAGATGATGGATATATTTGGGCATGTTGTCGTGTTTGTGTTGGATGAAATAGAATCATATAACATAACTCGACTTACACGCGCAAGAGTTAATTTCATTGTTCCTAATAAGATTATTTTTATACCAAGTTTAATGATGGTACTTAGAGAGGTGAAAAAGACTAATAAAATATTGACTAATACTATACCTCCTGTTGCTCAGCTATTGCTACTTTACCATATTCAAGTAAGAAGTCTTAATGGATTGACTACTGCAGAATTAGCAGATATAATAGCTATGGCATATCCGACAGTTAACGTTGCGCTTCGTTGGTTAGAAAATAACGGCCTTATAAAACTTATGGGAGGAAAGCAAAAGTCGGTGAATTTTATTGCAGACGGTAAAGAACTTTGGGAAAAAGCACTCCCATTGATGACATCGCCAATTGAACGCATAATGTATGCGAATATGAGACCTGAGGATTCTTTGATGGCAAATGAAACTGCAATGGGACATTACACAATGTTAGCAGAACCTGGTAATCCAATTTTTGCTATCAGCAAAGCAACGGCAAAAGAATGTAGTGGTACTTTCAACAAACAATATGGCGAAGTAAAAATTGAAGTTTGGAAGTACTCGCCTTCTCTTTTATCTGAAAATGAATATGTAGATCGCTTGTCTTTGTATTTGAGTTTAAAGGACAGCAAGGATGAGAGAGTACAAATTGAATGTGACACTTTAATTGAGGAAATGACATGGTAGCAGGACTTGACCGCTGGAGAGAATATTTTAGCGAATATAAAGACAAATATGTGTTGATTGGAGGTGCTGCATGCAATCTTTTAGAAGAAGAGTTAGACATGAACCCAAGAGCGACAAAAGACCTTGATCTTATACTTGTGGTAGAAGCACTTACACAGGACTTTGGCGCACGTTTATGGGATTTCATCAAGCACGCAAACTACAGTAACAGAAACAAGAGTGAAAACGAACACAAGCATGAGTATTATCGTTTTACGAATCCTCATGACAAGACATATCCTAAACAAATAGAACTGTTTGCACGAAATACAGGAATCTTGAATCTCCCTGCAGATGCGCACTTGGAACCAATCAGTTTGGGTGAAAACCTTTCGAGTTTGTCAGCCATACTAATGGATGATGATTATTACTTATTCACCATAGAACACAGCAGGTATCTTGAAAACATACACATTGCCAATCCGGAAGCACTTATATGCCTTAAAGCGAAAGCGTATATTGAGATGATAGAAAGGAAAGATAAAGGTGAGTCTGTTGATAATAAAAATGTTGAAAAACATAAGAAAGATATATTCAGACTTGTCGCAATGCTTCCGATGGATTCTCATTTTAATTTGCCTGACAAATTGAAAATTGATATGTCGGTTTTTATTCAGAAGGTTGGAGATTTGCCAAACTCAGACTTTTTAAAGAGTGCTGGATTAGGCGGTCTGAACGTCGAAGAACTTTTTGAACTTCTACATAAAGCATTTATGGTATGATTAAAGATTTTGGCATAAACGAGTATGAATTTCCAGAAGCAAAGAGCATTGTTGTTTCGGGAGATATTCATGGTGATTTCAACCTGCTCATAAATAAAGTATGCGTACAGTATCAAATGCAGGATACATTGGTTATTGTTGCAGGAGATTGCGGCTTTGGCTTTGAGAATAAAGGATATTACGAAAACATCGTGAAGCGTAATGCCAAACGAATGAACGAAGCCAACAACTGGATTGTATTTCTCCGTGGCAATCATGACAATCCTGCATACTTTGACGGAAATGTGTTTATGCACAAAAGATTCATGGCTGTACCTGACTATTCCATACTTAGAGCATGTGATAGAACTATACTTTGTATAGGTGGAGCAATATCCATTGATCGCAATTATCGTATGAGAGCATGGATGGAATACGTCGAGAAACATAGAGGACATGTAGATGATGATGCATTGGCAAAGAATTATTATTGGATTAATGAAGCACCGACATTAAACAAGGAAATATTATGTCGTATTAACGTTGTATGTTCAATTGATGCTGTCGTGAGTCATACTGCTCCATCATTCTGTGAATTGCATAACAAGAACGGATTATGCTGTTATGCGTATGATGACGAAAATCTGATTAACGATGTTACCAATGAGCGATTGGTCATGGATGAAATATACAATATCCTAAAAGAGCGAAATCATCCAATAACACATTGGTGTTATGGACACTTCCATCAGAGTCACCATGCTTCCATTGATGATGTTTTATTCAAGATGCTTGACATTATGGAATTTTATCAGATTAGGTGATGGAACAAAAAAAAGCAGCCTCGAACTTCGAAGCTGCCTTTGCAGTACCCAGGGCCGGGATCGAACCGGCACGAGTGTTACCTCATCGGTTTTTGAGACCGACGCGTCTACCAATTCCGCCACCTAGGCTTAAATTTCAACGAACTATTGCGTCTCATTTGCGAGTGCAAAAGTAATAATTTTTTTGTTACGGCAAAGAAAAATTTTATAATTTTGCAGAAAATTTCAAATACACATAATTAAACGTCATGCAAGAGCCTTTAGTATCAATTTTTTCAGGTAGAGCCACACGTTATTTAGCAGAAGAAATAGCTAAATATTATGGCAAACCTCTTGGTCAATCAAGTGTTTTGGTTTTCTCTGATGGAGAGTTCCAACCAAGTTTTGAAGAAAATTTACGTGGAAGAGACGTATTTTTGATTCAATCGACATTCCCACCAACAGAAAATATGATGGAGTTGTTGTTGATGGTTGACGCTGCAAAACGCGCTTCAGCACGTAGAATTATCGCCGTTATCCCTTATTTCGGCTTCGCACGTCAAGATAGAAAAGACCGTCCTCGTATCAGTATCGCTGCTAAGTTGATGGCTGACTTATTGACAACAGCAGGCGTAACACGTATCATCACTATGGATATTCACGCCGACCAAATCCAAGGTTTCTTCAACGTTCCTGTTGATAACATCTTCGCTTCAAAGATTTTCATTCCTTATATCGAAAGCCTCAATCTTCCTGAGTTGATGATAGCATCACCAGACGCTGGCGGTACTCGTCGTGCTGCTTCATATGCTAAGATGTTGAACACAGTATTTTCAATTTGCCACAAACAACGTTCAAAACCAAATGCAATAGAGCAAATGTTGCTCATCGGCGATGTTAAAGATAAAGACGTTATCCTCATCGACGACATGATCGACACTGCTGGTACAATTACAAAAGCTGGTAAGTTGATAAAAGACAGCGGTGCTCGTAGCGTACGCGCTTTTGCAACACACCCAATATTGTCTGGCGAAGCAATGGAGAGAATAGAAAACTCAGTATTCGATGAAGTTGTCGTTACTGACACTATTCCAATCGCTAACCCAAGCAGCAAGATTCACGTCCTTTCAACAGCACCTCTCTTCGCAGAAGTCATCAAACGTGTTGAAAACTATGAATCATTGAGCGATTTATTCAAGAAATAATTGATGAGACGCAAAATGTTGTGTCTCAACAACAAATAAATTATTAACAAATTTTTAAAAATTAAATTATGAATTCAGTATCATTGAGCGGTTCTCTTCGTGAGAACGTAGGGAAAAAAGATGCTAAAAAATTACGCGCACAAGGTTTAGTTCCATGTGTTATTTACGGTAACGGTAGAGAAGTACGTTTCTACACAGAGGCTAAGAGCTTCAAAACTATCCTCTTCACTCCAGAAACATACATCGTTGACTTCACAATCGATGGTCAAGTTTATCGTACAATCCTCCAAGATATCCAATATCACCCACTCAGCGACGAAGTTCTTCACGCTGACTTCTTGGAAGTGACAGAAGAAAAACCTATCACTGTAACTCTTCCAGTTCGCACAGAAGGTACATCACCAGGTGTTATGCGTGGTGGTAAACTTAAAGTTAGAATCCCACGCCTTAAAGTTAAAGGCTTAATCAAAGATCTTCCAGCTTTCGTTATGGTAAACATTTCAGAATTGAATGTCAACCAAGCTATCAGAGTAAAAGACGTTGTTATTGAAAACGTTACTCCATTAGTAGCTGCTAACAACATCGTTTGCGACGTTAAAGCTAAGAAATCAGCTATCGCTGAAGAAGAAACAGAAGAATAATATTTATTCTATAAAGCAAAAGAGGGAGCTATCTGGCTCCCTCTTTTGCTTTATAGAACACTGACTCAGACTTGCATTTATAAATGAACTAAATTTTATTAAGTACAATTAAGTCAGTGTCAAAGTTCAAAGTTAATTCGTATCTTTGCATCATGAAATATCTAATAGCATGTCTCGGAAACATTGGTGCTGAATATGAAGGAACAAGGCACAATATCGGCTTTAAAGTGGCTGATTATCTCAATGAAGATTTAAAGGGAACTTTCAGTACGCAGCGTCTTGCTCAAGTGTCGGAACTGCGTTATAAAGGTCGTATAATGGTGGTTATAAAACCTACTACTTATATGAACCTCAGCGGTAAGGCTGTGAAATATTGGATGCAACAAGAAAAGATTCCTATCGAGAATGTGCTCGTCGTTTTAGATGAAATCGCTCTCCCGCTCGGAACTTTACGTATGAGAAAAAAAGGTAGCGATGCAGGTCATAACGGTCTCGCTAATATCATAGAAAGTTTGGGAACTAATGTATTTCCACGATTACGCTTCGGTATCGGTGACGACTTCCCAAAAGGAAAACAGATTGACTTTGTCCTTGGCAAATGGAAACCTTCAGAAATTGATATTGTAAACTCACGCTTAGAAATAGCAGCTAACTTTATAAAAAGTTTCGTAACTCAGGGCGTTGACCTTACGATGAATCAGTTTAATAATAAATAAGTCGCATAGTCTCTGAGTCACCAAGTCAGTGTCAAAGTCTGAGTCAGTGTCAATTCATAAATTTTTCTTTTTAATTAGTAAATTATTTTACCATTTTTTGTAAATTTGCAAGTTCTTTTAAAAAATAGGATATGAGAAAGAAATCTTTACTTTTATTAGTGATAATGATGTTTTTAGGTTCATTATCAACAATCAATGCACAAGAAAAAAAGAAATTAATTGGCGATTATTTGTCAATCAGTGGTTGGATGAATATCCAATATGATTATGAAAGACAGCTGCAAAATGACAATTTAACATTAACAGAATTAAATACTTTCAATGTACGTCGCGCTCGTCTTGATGTGAAAGGTAACATCAACCCTTATTTGGAATTTCGTCTTCAAGGCGATTTTGCAGTCAGTCCAAAAATGGTCGATGGTTTCGTAAAAGTTAAGTTGGCTAAATATTTCAATATTCAAGCTGGTCAGTTTAAAATTCCTTTTACCTTTGAGAATCCGCAATCTCCTCTCACATTAGAAGGTATAGAATACGCACAAGTCATCAGTAAGTTATCGGGTTATAGCGACGTCTGTCATGTTGCTACATATTCTGGCGGTCGTGATGTAGGTTTGATGTTATACGGTGACTTATTCAATTTTGAAAGAGAAGGAAAAGAAATACCAATTCTTACATATAAATTAGGTGTTTTCAACGGTAATGGTATGAATAAGAAAGATGCTAATCTCGGAAAAGACATCGCAGGTAGCATTGAGATTTGTCCTGGCGTTAAAGGCTTGAAACTCGCTGCTTCTTATTATAATGGCGATTATTTACTTGATAATGAATTTAAGATTAATGATACATTAACGATTAATCATAAAGATAATTTTGCCAACAGAGATCGTCTTACTTTCGGAGGAAAATACGAAAACGATAGATTAACAATACGTTCGGAATATATTTACGGTAAGACAGATATGGCTAATGAAGAAGGCATCTATCTCCTTGAATCAGATGGTTTTTATGTATCAGCAGGTTATTGGTTCGACATCAAATGTAAGAAATCTGGCAACGTCCAGAGAATACGTCCTGTAGCTCGTTACGATTTCTTCAGAGAAGATATGACTGAAATAAATACCAACTCGACTTATTATATGGTCGGTATTGATTGGTGGCCATACAAAAACCTTCGTCTTTTGGTTAACTACACCATGAAAGATAAGGCTGCTAACGATAACTTCGGTCATCTCTTGCAAGCGCAACTTTCAGTGAAGTTTTAATAAATTAGGAATTAGGAGTTAGGAATTGTGAATTCTGACTCCTAAATTTTTTGATACCAGATAGCTCCTACATATATAAGATACAGAGAATCAGTATTGAAAAAATAAATACTAAATAACTATATGAAAACTAGAAAATTAAAAGCATTATTTTTAAATGAGGAATGGCTCATTGTACTATTGGGATTTGTCATCTTGGCATTTATTGCCATTTTCCCAGAGTTTATGTACAACATCAAGATGTTAAATGTTAAAAGTTTAGTTACTGCGAGCGGTTGGATAAATGCAGCCTATACTTTCGTTTTCTTGTTCTTGATAATACTCATCACAACTATCGTTATGAAGAGACCTGTCAAAGGTCTTTTGGTTTCTTTCATAGTGATATTTGTTCTTACTATGATAGCTCAGTTGTTAGCAAGTATTCCATTCTGTAAAGAATATGGATTGGAGTCGGTATTGTTTGCTGTGCTTTTAGGTTTGATTATCAGCAATGTCTTTGGTGTTCCTGAATGGATGAAACCTGCAATACAAAGTGAGTTTTACATTAAGATAGGTATTATCTGTCTCGGTGCTACTATCATCTTTGGTGAGATAGTAAAATCAGGAGCTTATGGTTTAGCTCAGGCTTTGTTGGTAGTTCTGTGTGTCTGGTATTTTGCTTTCTGGATTTCGCGTAAGGTTTTCAAAGTCGATGATGAGATGTCAACGATGATAGCGAGTTCGGTGAGTATCTGTGGAGTGTCGGCAGCTATTGCTACATGTGGAACAATCAGAGGCAACCAGAAGAAACTCAGCTACGTTATCTCATTGGTGATGGTCGTTGCAATACCTATGTTATATATCATGCCTCTGTTATGCGACTGGATACTTCCTATGATTTTCCCAAACAATGAGCTTGCAGCACAACAGGTAGCTGGTGCATGGTTGGGAGGTACTATCGACACAACAGCAGCTGTTGCTGCATCGGGAGCTTTACTCGGTGAGGTGGCAGGTGATACAGCTGTCATCGTGAAAGCATCGCAGAATGTCTTGTTAGGATTAGCTGCTTTCGCAATATCTTTATTCTGGTCGGTACGTGACACAGGTAGCGTTATGGAGACAAAAGGCTCGGTGATATGGCATCGTTTCCCTAAATTCGTTTTAGGAATGGTGATCGCTTCGGCTGTGTTTAGTTTATGGTTTAATGGTGGCGTTGAGATAGACGGTAATATGGTTAAGTATAAAGCTATTGCTAAGAATTTCCAAGGAATGTTCTTCTCGATAGCATTTGTCTGCATCGGTTTAGAGACACGTTTCAAAGAGATTTTCAACAAAGAGAATAGAGCCTCGTTGAAGGCCTTCTTGACAGCTCAGACATTCAATATCATCTTCACATTTATCGTGGCAGTAGTGATATTCGGATTTATAGCTAACTGATTAAAGGCTAAAGTCTAAGGTCTAAAGACAAAAGTTAAAAGGCTAAAGTGGAAATTTCCGCTTTAGCCTTTTATATTGAATTCTGCGTTCAGAGTTCTGTGTCAGCAATTCATTCCGCCGCAGCAGTGTATTGTCTGACCAGTGACGTATCTCGACAAATCGCTTGCAAGGAATAATGCAGTGTCTGCTACGTCTTCTGGAGTGCCACCTCTCTTAAGAGGTATCATCTTTAACCATTCATTCTTAGCTTCTTCAGGAAGTTGATTTGTCATCTCTGTGATGATAAATCCAGGAGCTATACTATTGGCTCTGATGTTACGTGAGCCCATCTCCTTAGCTATAGACTTTGCCAAACCTATCATGCCAGCTTTAGATGCTGAGTAGTTGGCTTGTCCTGCGTTACCTGATACGCCTACTACAGATGCCATGTTGATGATACTTCCGTTACGTTGACGTGCCATGATAGGAACGACGGCGTGTATGAAGTTGAAAGCAGATTTTAAGTTAACGGTGATAACATCGTCCCATTGTTTCTCGGTCATGCGCATCATCAAGGTGTCGCGTGTGATACCAGCGTTGTTGACCAATACTTCGATACTTCCAAAATCCTGGTGGATCTGTTTTACTGTATTTTCAACATCATTAAAGTCGGCTGCGTTAGAGATATAGCCTTTGACTTTAACACCAAGAACTTGAAGCTCAGCCTCGGTAGCTTTGATGCTTTCTTCGTTTAAGTCGGTGAAAGCGATATTACAACCTTCTTCTGCAAAACGTTTTGCGATAGCCTTACCGATGCCTCTTGCAGCTCCTGTGATGACAGCGGTCTTATTTTCTAATAATAATCTCATGTCTTTATTTTTTAAGTCATTGAGTCCTCAAGTCAATGAGTCCCCAAGTTAATTGTACATCGACAAATCTTCTTCTTTGAAATTTTCCACAAAGGTAAGAATTTTTGTAATTTCAGCTTCACCTAAGGCGACCATTATTTTACAAGAGTTATAAAGTCGTTTCAACTCGTTGTCTTGTTGATCTGTTGCCTCTATGACTCTATTACTATCTTGCAGGAGGAGATGACACATGATGAGGTATCCCATAGCTTCTACCATGCGGCGTGCCATGAAGTCATATACTTCTGATGACGTGCCGAATTTGTCGGCTAATTCGACAACCCTGAGATAATTCTCTTTCATTTTATCGATGCGTTGGCGCAATGGCATTAATTCTTCACATACAGGCATTGCCTCATACTCTTCGATGCGTTTGAGATATGCGCCGTTTCCGATAAAGCGTATTGCTGCTACCACTTGTAGTTGTGATGTTCCTTCGTAGATGCTTAATATTCTTGCATCTCTGTAGAGACGTTCGCACTTATATTCTTTCATGAAGCCAGAGCCGCCATGAACTTGGATACAGTCGTAAGCGATTTGGTTGGCGTATTCGCTGGCGAAGAGTTTAAGCATAGGAGTCATCATATCAGCGCAGCGTTGCGAGTATTTCATATCTTGACGTTCTTCTGCTGTGAGGGCTCTCTCTTTGCTTATCGAGTCGTATGTTTTATATAAATCGACGAAACGTGATGTCTCATATAACAGAGTTCTTGTTGCGTCAATCTTAGCTCTCATATTGCTGAGCATTTCATACACTTGAGGGAATTTTATGATGGCTTTGCCGAATTGTTCACGTTGTTGAGCGTAGTTTAATGCTTCGTGATAAGCGGCTTCAGCGAGACCCACAGATTGAGCTCCGACTCCGAGACGAGCGCCATTCATCAGCGACATCACGTATTTGATGAGACCCATGCGTCGTTCGCCGATGAGTAGGGCAGGGGCGTTGTTGAAGACGAGTTCTGCGGTAGGGGAGCCTTTGATACCGAGTTTGTTCTCGATGCGTCTTACGGTGACAGCGTTATCTCTTCTGTCGTAAAGGAAATATGATAAGCCGCGACCGTCTGTTGTCCCTTCTTCAGAACGAGCAAGGACGAGTTGAATATCAGCGTCGCCGTTGGTGATGAAGCGTTTCACTCCATTGAGTCTCCAGCAGTTGTTCTCTTCATCGAAGGTAGCTTTGAGACGTACCGACTGAAGGTCGGAGCCAGCATCTGGCTCGGTGAGAGCCATAGAACAAGTGAAGCCTTCATTGATGAGAGGAAGATATTTGTCTTTTATCTCTTCTGAAGCAAACTCGTAGATGGTCTCAGCGCAGTCTTGAAGTCCCCATATATTAGCGAAGCCAGCGTCGGCGCGCGACACTATTTCAGCAGCCATGACGTAAGGTACATAAGGGAAATTTAAACCTTTGTATTTACGAGGTAACGACATTCCGTAGAGACCAGCATCACGTAAGATCTCGTGGTTTTTCTTAGTTCCCTTGGCATAAATGATTTCGTTGTTAACGATTTGTGGGCCTTCGTGATCCACGTCTTCAGCGTTAGCTTCTAACACATTAGCAGCCAAATCGCCTACTATTTCAAGTACTCTGTCGTAGTTGTCTATGGCATCATTTACGTCTGAAGGAGCTAACATATCGTTGTCGCTATCCACGAAATCGCGTTCTTTCAACTTGATAATCTTATCCATCACAGGATGCGACAGATAAAACTTTAAACTTTTATTATCATTATAGAAATTCATAGTCTTTTTTTTAAGTCAACAAGTCAACGAGTCAACATGTTAATTTTCATTGTACATTATACATTATCTTACAACATATTCTCTTTATAACTCTTAATCATTTTAGGAATGATGTCCATAGCATCACCGATGATGGTATAGTCGGCGATGGCGTTGATAGGAGCGTTAGGGTCGGTGTTGATTGATATTATCTTAGCCGATTGATCCATGCCAGCGCGATGTTGTACTGCGCCAGATATACCGCAGGCTATATAGAGTTTAGGTCTCACTGTGATACCGGTCTGTCCGATTTGTCTTTCATTCTCGGTGAAGCCAGCATCGACGGCGGCACGTGTAGCGCCTACTTCACCGCCGATGACTTCAGCGAGTTCGTGGAGAAGAGCGAAGTTCTCTTTAGAACCTATGCCATAACCTCCTGCCACGATGATTGGAGCACCTTTAATATTAATTTTCTGAGCTTCGATATGACGTTCTAATATCTCGATGCAGAAGTCGTTGTCGTTAAGATATTTTTCTGCGTCGAGAGTGATGATATTACCTTTATGATTGTTGTTATATACCTCTTTTTTCATGACGCCTTCGCGTACCGTGGCCATCTGAGGACGTGTCTCTGGAGAAACGATAGTTGCTATGATATTGCCTCCGAAAGCTGGACGGATCTGATAAAGGATGTTGTCGTAGGTCTTGTTATTCTTGGCGTCGTGATGGCTGCCAATTTCGAGGTTGGTACAATCTGCTGTCAAGCCACAGCGAAGATAAGACGCTACGCGAGGAGCGATGTCGCGTCCTACCGATGTGGCTCCGAACAATACTATATCTGGTGTCTCTTCAGAGATGAGCTTTGTGATAATACTGAAGAAGGGTATGGTTTGATATGATGATAAACGGAAGTCGCTCAAATAAAAGATAGAATCGACACCATAAGGATATAGCTGTTCTTCGATATTTCTTATATCGTTTCCTATGACGATAGCATCAAGACGATAGCTTAAGCTGTCGGCGAGTTTGCGAGCTTTAGAACATAACTCCAAACTCACCTCGGCTATTTGCTGTTCTTCTGTTATCTCACAGAATACTAATATGTTGTTCATACTTGTAGTTTTAAGGTTAAAATTTATTTGTTAAGAGATTCTTCAACGAATTTGATAGCATCACCAACAGTAGTGATTTTCTCAGCTTGATTGTCAGGAATATTGATGCCGAACTCTCTCTCAAATTCCATGATGAGTTCTACTGTATCTAATGAGTCAGCTCCAAGGTCGTTGGTGAAACTTGCGCTGTCAACGATATTTTCACGTGCTGTACCTAATTTATTTTCAATGATGTCGATAACTTTTTCTCTTGTTTCCATGATAAATGATTTTTTTAATGTTTTAAATTTTAGATGATGTGAGTTGTGATAAGTTCTTTCATCAACTCGTTGATTTCACTTTCGTTGTTGTTTATGATTTTATTCTCTTTACTTGTAAGAACAACATTTTCTATTGATTTTACTTTTGTTGGAGAGCCGTTCATTCCTAATCTCTCGAAATCTGGATTGATGTCGTCGGCTGTCCATTCTTCTATCTGAGCTTTCTTGTACATAATGACGCGCTCAGCTCTGCGAGGACGGCAATCGTATGCGTTGCTGTGTACTGTCACCAAAGTAGGAAGTTGTGCTTTTACTATCTCAACACCTCTTTCGAGACGTCTTTTTATCACTATTTCCTCTTTGTTTAGGGAGATAAGCTCCTCAGCGTATGTCAGTTGTGGCATCTCTAACTTCTCTGCCACCTGAGGTCCTACCTGTGCAGTGTCGCCATCGATAGCCTGATGTCCTGCAAAGACAAGATCTATCTTTCCAAGTTTTTTTACTGCCATCGATAAAGCGTATGATGTGGCTAAGGTGTCGGAGCCAGCAAAGCGTTTGTCGCTGATGACGATGCCGTCGTCGGCACCTCTGAACATCGACTCACGTATTATCTCTGCTGCGCGTGAAGGTCCCATAGTGACAATGGTAACTTTCACGGAGACGTCTGTAGAGACGCAAGATATTGCATCTTTGCATGCAAGTGCCATCTCTAATGCTTTCAAATCATCAGGGTTGAAGATGGCAGGAAGAGCAGCACGGTTGATGGTGCCGTCTTCTTTCATGGCATCTTTGCCTACATTATGTGTGTCGGGAACTTGCTTCGCCAACACTACTATTCTAAAATCTTTGTTATTCATCTTTTTTTCTTGTGTCTTCAATTAGTGCAAATGATAAACTGCCTTTGGCACAGAGTTTTCCATTGACGGAGGCTTTGGCTTCGCAGAAGTACATATTAGCTCTCTTTGATGTCAATGTCGATTCAATCTCTATAGTATCGCCAGGAACGACTTGCGACTTGAAACGGACGTTGTCGATGCCTGTGTATAATGTTATCTTACCGATTAAGTCATCGAGTATGAGAAGAGAACATGATTGTCCCATCATCTCACATAAGATAACGCCAGGAACGGTAGGCTGTCCAGGAAAATGTCCTTTCAAGAAAAACTCTTCTCCTGTGACATGATATTTAGCATGTACTACCTTATTTTCATCGATGTCAATCTCATCGATGAGCAACATAGGCTCACGATGAGGTAAATAATTTTTTAATTCTTCTCTTGTCATATTTATTAAAGTCAACTATTAATTTTTCTAAGAGCTATACACGAGTTATGTCCACCGAAGCCTAATGACTGTGAAATGGCAATTGTAAGGTCAGCTTTGACTGCTGTGTTAGGTGTATAATTCAAATCGCATGAAGGGTCAGGCTCGTTGAGGTTTATTGTTGGAGGGACGATGCCGTGATATAATGCGAGTGTTGCTGCTATCACCTCAACGCCTCCTGCAGCACCGAGTAAATGTCCTGTCATTGATTTGGTAGAATTGATATATGCTTTGCGAGCTTTATCCTCGCCTATAGCCAACTTAATAGCTGCTGTCTCGGAACTGTCGTTGAGTGGCGTTCCTGTTCCATGTGTGTTGATATGAAGCACATCATTGTCGTTATATTGGGCTTCATCTAAAGCCATCTTTATGGCGCGTGCTGCTTGTTTTCCTTCAGGGTGTGGCGCTGTGACGTGATGGGCATCACAGGTGTTGCCATAACCGCACACTTCAGCGTATATCTTAGCGCCGCGTGCTTTGGCGTGTTCATATTCTTCGAGAAGTACTATACCTGCGCCTTCGCCGAGTACAAAACCAGCACGACGTATGTCGAATGGCAATGATGCTTGCTTAGGATCTTCTGCGCGGGTGAGAGCCTTACAGTTGGCAAAGCCTGCAATGCTGATAGGGTTGACTGCGGCTTCGGAGCCTCCAGTGATGATGGCATCGGCATAACCGTGTTTTATGGCGCGATATGCTTCTCCTATGGAGTGTGTTCCTGTGGCACAGGCAGTCACTATAGGCACACATACGCCACATGCGTTATGACGAATGGCAATATTACCAGCTGCTATATTTGAAATCATACTCGGAATAAGCATAGGAGAGACCCACTTGGCTCCTTGTTCTTTCCATTTTACTATCTCTCTTAAAATGGTGTCGAAACCGCCTTCGCCTGAGCCTACATAAACACCGAGACGCTCAGGGTCGAAGCAGCCTTCGTTATCTTTCATAGCTTCTATCGAAGCAGCCATGGCATAGATGGCAAATAAATCGTTGCGACGTGCAAAAGCAGGATCAACACCGTAATCAACAGGGTTGAAATTTTTGACTTCAGCAGCGATCTTGACAGGGAGATCTTCTGTGTCGATTCTTGTTATGTAATCGATACCGCAGACTCCGTTAACCAAATTGTTCCATAGGGTCTCGACATTGTTGCCGAGAGGGGTGATGGCACCCATTCCTGTTATAACTACTCTTCTTTCCATAATTGTTACCATTCTAAAATACAAGCTCCAGAGACAAAACCAGCTCCAAAAGCACTCATTACTATTATATCGCCTTTCTTCAATCTACCTTCTTTGTTGACTTCATCAAGAAGGATAGGAACACTCGCCGATGAGGTGTTACCATATCTCTCTATGTTTAGAGGGAATTTTTCATCTGGCTGTTTTACATACTGTTTGATGTTGTTGATGATTCTCAGATTAGCTTGATGTATGAGATAATGATCAACTTGATCTGGAGTATATCCCGATTGATTTAATACGGCACTGATATCTCTTATACATGCACGTGTGGCGAACATGAAGACATCTTGTCCGTGCATCACCAAAGGAAGATTGCTGTTAGGTTTTGTGTTATATGGAGAATATTGAAGCTCATGTTTTTGATATAGTCTGTCCCAACTGCAAGATGCCGACATTTTAGTAGCCTTGATATTGTCGCCCTCTGTTAGCACAGCAGCAGCGGCTCCGTCACCGAAGAGTACACTGGCAGTGCGGTCGTGCCAATTTACCATGCGAGATGGCTCTTCAGCACAGACTACTAATATGTTCTTATATTTACCGCTTTTGTAAAACGCTTCTGCTATCTCTAAGGCGTAGATGAAACCTACGCAAGCTCCGTTGAGGTCGAAACATGGACAGTTGGCTCCGATAGCTCCTTGTATGAGACAACTCATGGCAGGAGAGACAAACTCATTGACGACATTGGTGCATATGATATAATCCAAATCTTTAGCATCCATATTAGCATCTGCCAAGGCTTTCTTGGCTGCATCAATCGCCAAATCTTCTAAATTCTCAGAAGATATAATACGTCTTTCTTTAATTCCTGTTCTCGATGTGATCCATTCATCGCTCGTGTCGAGAAACTGCGAGAGCATCTCATTTGTTACTACTAATGACGGATGAGAACGTCCGGTACCTATAATTTTCATAATTCAAAAATGATGATTTTTTCGACAACAAAATTAAAACACTTGTTAATGCTTGTGGTGAAAATGTGGCAGTTCATACTATCAAAGTCATACTTTGAAAAAAAATGTGGCAAAAATATCTAATATGGGGTGAAAAAATTGTAAATTTGCAAAGACTTTAAAAAAATATATCCCATTAGATGAAAAAGAATAGAAAAAATAACTTCCTCAACTCAATATTGGAACCCGCTAATATCACCTTGTCTCTCGTTTTCTCCATACTATACGCATTGGTGTTTCTCGTGATTTATTCTCCCTATTCCGACACTGCGTGGTTCGGTATGGCAAAATCGGAGAAATATCTACTTACTGCTATATTTGTTATAGGATCTGCTTTGCTCTTAATAATAAGTCGTACTTTGATGTATTTCTTTAGTAAACGAGAGATGAAAATGACATATACAAAATATTCTCTCTGGCTGTTCGGAGAGATAATATTAATAGGTGTATTCTATGCAATATTATCTGTGGTATATGTCAACATACCTAACTACTCTATGACACATATAGTTACGAAGAGTATCCTTATAACATTGTTGGCTTTAGGAATACCATATCTTGTATCGACATTATGGCTGATAATAAAAGATATGTATAATACCTTGATGATTACCGATACTAATAACATAGCTACAGATGGTGAAGCAATACCACAAAATGTAGATATTATTAATATCGCTGATAATAAAGGCGTTCTGAAACTGTCGATAAAACTTGATAATCTGTATTATATCAAAGCCGAAGACAACTATACTGTGGTCAACTATAATAAGAACGGAATGCTTAATCGTTATATGATCAGATGTAAGATTCAGACTATACAAGATAATTTTTCTAATACTCCTCTGATGCGATGCCATAGAACTTATATTGTGAATACTCTGAAGATAAAGATACTTCGTCATGAGAGCGATGGCTTCTATATTGATTTCGACTTTCCTGGTATCGATCCTATTCCGGTGTCAAAGACTTACGCTAAAGATGTTGTGAAAAGATTCTCTGGTAACGACATTAAAAAAGATAATTCTTAATTTTTTTATGTTATAAGTCTGAAACAGCTGATGATATTTTTTTAAATTAATTTATGAAAATATTGTGAAATAGTCGTTGTGTATGACGACAAAATTTTTATATTTGTGCCCAAATATTAATAGGGAAAATTAAATTAATTTCTAACTAAACTTATTCAATATGAAAAGAACTTTTCTTATTTTTATGCTGTGTCTCTTAGGGTTTGTTAACCCGATGAGAGCACAAGAAACAGTGACTATAGGATCTGGAACACAGACATCCAGTATGATTCCTGTAGATATATGGAATGGTTATGGACAGTCACAACAATTGTTTTTCTCTGATGAGATTGGAATGGAAGCAGGTACAATCACTGGTATTTCATTAAAATTCTATGATGTTACACAAGGATCGACCACAGTTGTTCCTGTTGAAGGAGAACCTCAACCTACCCGTTCATTTGCTATCTATATGCAGAATACAGATCTGGCTAATATGAACAATGGTTTCCAGGTAGTCGATTATGCGCCTTCGTATTCAGGTACGGTGACTTTGGTTGAAAACGGTTGGACACAATTCGATTTCGATACTCCATTTGAATATACAGGAGGCAACGTCTTAGTGACGTTAATTGATAACACAGGATATTCTGCTGGTGACTACTACTATCATTGGTTTGTATTTAATAAGGAAGCCTCAGATGCTCTTTGTGCTTGCGCGGTGCCATCATGGATACCTAATCCTGCAGAGCCACCTACCTATCCTAACACATATACTATGAGAAATCAGATACAGCTTCATTTTGGAGCTGCTGGTGGTAACGAGCCTGTATATGACATCATGGCTACACAAGTCGATCAATCTAATGTAGATGTTGTTTGGAGCTGGAATGAAATAGTACCTCAAACTATTGTTGCTAACTTTGAAACAGGCGACCTCTCACAAGCCGACTTTGTGAACGATATGAACTATCCTTGGGTTATCACAGAAGATGCTTATGAAGGTACTTACGCTATCAAATCATCTAACCAAGGCCAACAAGATTCTAAGTCATCAATAGAAA
Source organism: Lentimicrobiaceae bacterium (assembly GCA_015061295.1). Classification (GTDB taxonomy): domain Bacteria; phylum Bacteroidota; class Bacteroidia; order Bacteroidales; family F082; genus Limimorpha. The sequence continues at coordinate 21,503 of SUWU01000013.1, read as the reverse complement.
TTACCGTTGATGTTCCTAATGATGGTTATATGAGTTTCTATCATAGAATATCATGTGAATATTATTTCGATAACGGATATTTTTATATTGACGGCGTTGAAAGATCTCTCGTTACTGATAAAGTAGAATGGGAATACAAAGAATATCCTATCACAAAAGGTAAACATACTTACAGATGGAGCTTCGTGAAAGACTTTAGTGACTACACCACAGGTGAAGATACATATTATGTTGATAACATCACATTGTATGCACCTACCAAAGAATTTGCTGGTGGATGGATCTATTATGACGATGGTAACTACCAACAAGCAATGAGTTCTGATGCAGAGAGTGGCCTTACGCAGTGGGGTATCTCATTCCCAGCGACAGAAGAATATGCAGGATATAATCTGACAAAACTCTCTTATTATGCTAAAAATCCAGGTTTTGTCTTGGCAAAAATCTATTTCGGTGGAACTGATGCTCCAGGAGAATTGGTGGCAAGTAAGACATTTACAATATCAACAATAGATCAATTTGTAGAATTACCTTTAGACACCCCTGTTGCAATAGATGGTACACAACCATTATGGATTATCTTTGAAAGTTATGATTGGTATATGGCAACAGCTTGTAACTATTCTGGCAATCCTAACAGTGACTGGTTTGCAGTTGGAGACGAATGGAAACACATGACAGATATAAGTGAGGAAATGGGTATGGGTACGACATTCTACTTCACATGGATGATGAGAGGTTACTTAGAGAACTCAAGAGGCGAAGTAGCTGTCTTGTCAAACGACAGAGGTGCTGACAATGTAACAGGTTATAACTTGTATAGAAATAACACTCTCACCGAAGAGGTTGAAACACTTGCTACAAATATCACAGATACTACCTATAGAGACAGTAGCTGGGGAACAGCAGATTACGGTATCTACCAATGGGGTGTCTCTGCTCTCTATGGAACAGAAGAATCAGAAGTGATATGGTCTAATGACTTTGCTAAGGATATGTACACCACAGTGAATGTCAAGGTTACAACAAATAGCGGTGACAGCCCTGCAGGTGCTAAGGTACATTTTGTAAATACATCAGAACCGGGTATGGGTTATGAATACAGAGTGAGAGTCGATGAAAGCGGAGAATATACATGGGATAAATTCCGTAGAGGTACTTATGAATATACAGTAGCTCTCGAAGGCTTTGAGTCTGACATCATAAAAGAGACTATTGAAATCTTCGATGCGGCTTCGTTAGAATGTACACTTCGTGAGATAGCAGCAGCTGTAGATAATCTCTACGTATCTTCAACAGGTTTTGCTACATGGCAAGCTCATGACTTCGACAATGGTGGCGGTGAGTTCTTCTTCGACTTCGACAATGGTACCATAGAAGGTTGGAGATTGATAGACGCTGACGGCGACGGTTTCAATTGGCGTAACACCAACGGTCTCTCTATGCTCCCAGGTCACGGAGTAAATAAAAGTAAATATTGTCTCACATCAGCATCATGGGATACAGTTGGCGCAATAACACCAAACAACTACATCGTTACAGAAAATGCTTATCTCATGGTGGAAGACTCACAACTCACATATTATGTATGTGCTCAAGATGATCAAAATCCTACAGAACACTATGGCGTGGCTGTTACAACAACACCTAACGCAGCTCCTGAAGATTTTACAATGATCTGGGAAGAGACATTGTCAGCTAAGAGCGGCAGCAGAGGCCAAACTACATGGGAGAAGAGAACTCTTCAGCTTGGTGACTATGCAGGTCAAAACGTATATATCGCGTTTCGTCACTTCGATGTCACAGGTCAATATCGTGTAAATATCGACGATGCACGACTCGTTAACAACGGTAAGAGTTCAAGAGCAGTGGAAAGCTACACTATTAAGTTGAATGGCGAAGTAGTAGCAGAGAATGTTCAAAATACTTACTATCAACATGAGAATTATGAAGCAGGTCAGACATATACTACAACAGTCATAGCTAACTATACTACATTAGATAGTGAAGGCGCAGAATACACCTGGACAGCTGCTTCATGTGAAGACTATGAAGGTGTGGTAGAAGTCACAGGTAGAGCTTATCAAGGACGTGCTATCATAGAATGGAGAATGGAAGGCGATGAAGAACAACAAGAAACACAAACATCATTCTATTCAAGTTTCAACGATGGTGAATTGAGTGGCTGGACAACTATCGACGCTGACGGTGACGGATATAACTGGTGTTCTTCCGACTCTCTCTTAGGAGAAAATGGATATAACGGTTACAAAGACGGTCTCTTCTGCGCAATGTCACAATCATATAGCGGTATAGAAGCATGGGGTCTCCACCCAGATAACTATATGGTGACACCTGAGAAATATCTTATTACAGAAAACTCACAACTCACATTCGTAGTGTGTGCACAAGATCCTGGTTTCCCTGAAGAACATTACGGTGTGGCAATATCAATGTTAAGCAACACTAATGCAGCCGACTTTACCACTATCTGGGAAGAGACAATTGAAGATGATGACCCTGATGTTAATACTCCACAAACAGATTGGAAACTTAAGACTGTTGACCTCAGCGCATACGCAGGTGAAGAAGTATATATCGCATTACGTCACTTCAACTGTACAGACCAATATATGATTTGTGTTGACGATGTTGAGTTGGTGTCAGGCGAAAGAACAGCTAAGAGAAGCGAGTTGATAGGTTTCAACGTCTATTGTGATGGTGCTCTCATAGCAGAAGTAGATCCTTCATTAAGAGGTGTCCGTGTTGACTTCCCTGGCGATGATGAGTATGACTTCTGTGTAAGAGCTGTCTATAGCGACTATGGTATGTCATGCCCAGAATGTGTAACAATAGATGCTCCTATGATCTGTATCGCTCCAGAAGATCTCTATGCTGAAGAAATCATCAATGAAAATGGTGAGTCAGGTATTCAATTGACATGGCCTTATCAAGCTCCTCCAATGTCAGAGTGGTTATATTACGACGACAATACACCTGTCACAGCAATAGGTCTTAACGGTGGTGCCATGTATTGGGCTGTAATGTTCCCAGCAGAATCGTTGAGCGAGTATATAGGAACAAGCGTCACAAAGGTAAAGGTTTATGATTTAGGTAATGAGACAGGTGAAGCAGCAGTCCTCGTATCTTACGGCTCTCTCTTCAATCCAGGTGAGTCTATCGCTATCAAGAGCTTCTCATTCGATGGTAATGCAGGTTGGAAAGAAGTAGAACTTCCTCAAGCCGTAGAAATCACAGGTGAAGATAATCTCTGGATTACAGTATTCCAAAGCGGAATGTCACACCCAGCAGCTGTCAGTGCCGACTGTGGCGATCCTAATGCAAGATGGATCTCTGCTAACGGTATGCAATGGCAAGACCTCGGTGCCTTTGGCGCACAATATGAGTTGACATTTATGCTCAGAGCTTTCGTGACAAATGAAGCTGAGACAGAAGCTAACGTTACAAGAGAATTGATAACTTTAGAAACTCCTGAAGTAAATCCTTCAGACATAAAAGTATCAATGTTAGATAAACCTGTCTTCGCTCCAAGAGCTACTGAGTTCTCACATTACAATATTTACCGCGGAACATCAGAAAACGATTTTGAAGTAATAGCTACAACAACAGAAGGTACTTACTTCGATACAGATGTTGAAGCTGGTGAGACATATTACTATAAGGTGACAGCAACTTATGTTGACGGTGATGATGAATGCGAATCAGAAGCTGCTAACTCATTCTATCAACCTAACAAGAACTATGTTGTTGTAGATTACACATCAATAGTTGAAAACGGTGTCAGCAGCATGATGATCTATCCTAACCCTGCAAAAGACAATATGATTGTCAAAGCTGAAGATATGAAACGCATCACTATCGTTAATACGATGGGTCAAGTGGTATATGACCAAGAAGTGATGAGCGACAGCAAAGAAATCAATATGTCACAGTTTGAATCAGGCGTTTATATTATTCGTATCACAACAGGTAACGGTATGGCAACAAGCCGCGTCACTGTGGTGAAGTAATCTGAATATTAGATTGATTTTTTAAGAGGCTGACTATTTTTTTAGTCAGCCTCTTTTTTTTATTACTTCATCATTGTCGATAGTTAAAAAATAACTACTTTTGCACATCTTTGTAAAACGAGTTTAGAAATAAGAAAATCATAAATTATTAACCAAATCTATTCAAAAAAATGAAGAAACTTAGCTTTTTTTTGATGATGTGCCTCATAGGATTAGTTTATCCTTCATATGCACAGATTGAACTGCCAGTAATTATTGGTTCTGGCGAGACAAGTAGCACTGTATTGCCGACAGAAGAAACCTTTAAGTACAGTGTTACACAACAAATCTTTACAGCGGAAGAAATGTCTGCTACTCCAGGTGCAATCACAAGTGTAGCCTTTAAGATGGCGAACACCTCCAACGTGACACGTACCTTTGATATTTACATGATAAACACTGATAAGGAACAATTTACATATACCGAAGATTGGGTTAACCTTTCAAGTGATGCTCTTGTTTTCTCAGGACAAGTTACGTATCCTGGAGAAGAAGGCGCATGGTTTACAATAAACTTCCAAGAGCCTTTTGAATATACCGGCGGTAATGTGCTTCTCTGTGTTTATGACAAGAGTAACTTCTTCGAGACATATGCCGACGACGGAAGATTCTACACATATTCCACTGGCTCATCGCCAAGATCTCTTAACAAATACTCTATACAATATAATTATAATGTTACTGACTTGAAAGATGAGATTTATGGTAACTATGAAGGTAGCAATCCTTATTATAACAATCAGGTGAAGTTCTCCTTGATAGTAGATGATGTTAACAATCCTATCACTATATTTCCAGACCCAATCAATCTCGGAGAACGTCCATCGGGAGCATGGATGCGTCCTGTTGAAGTGAAGATTGCTTCTAATGTGGCATCAATAAATATCAGTTCAATAGAATCATCAAACTCTTACTTCACCTTACATGATACAGAGACACCAGCAGAAGTGGCTTATGGTTTCCCTATGACGATAGGCGTTTCTCATGGACAAGGAACAGGTGCGAAGAATGGTCAGCTTACAATTACTTATGACAATAACGAGACGGAAGTCGTGGAGATGAGTGCTACTGCTTATAATCCTGTAGCTCCTGATGTATGGGAGATGGCAGAAGAAGCGGTTTCCCCACACTTAGCCACACCTACATACTCAACTTTACGCAACAACTATTCATTGCCTTTTGATGGTACAGATGGCGTGGATGCAGTATATAAATTAAATATCAGTGAAGATGCTCTTCTCACAGCGACATCAACAGGAAATAATGGCAAAGTCGTCCTTTATCATGAGGACTTTAACGGTAAAGGCGGTCCTGATACAGATAACTACTATCAACTTCAGACCTCTCCTGTCATTACAGATATGTTCGTTCCAGCAGGAACATATTACCTCGTGGCTTCAGCAACAAGTCCTTTCATGGTGTATATCGAGACGAAAGATGCTCCTGCACCATCAAAGGCATTTAATCCTAACCCAGCCGATGGAGCTACAAAAGTCAATAACTCTACATTGTCATGGGTGTTCGGCGCAAATACAGTAGAATATCAACTTTTGGTAGATACACAGAACCCTCCTCAACAAGTAGCTGTCGATTGGACTAATGACCTTCAAGCAGAATATGACATGGGAGAGCTCACTGTCAACACTGCATACTATTGGCAAGTTAATTCTCGTAATGCGACAGCAACGACAAATGGTGACGTGTGGTCATTCTCGACATCATATGATGCTCCTTTTATCGTGATTGCAAGTTCGAAACAGATTTATGAAGGCGAACCTGTCACTCTTTATTGGGATGCGGTAAATGCTTGTGACGGATATAACGTATATTGCAATGGCTCAAGAATAAATGACGAAGTAGTTACAGCATTAGAATATACTGTCGATGATCTCACATATAATATGGGTGGCTATACCTTCACTGTCGTCTCTGTCTATGGCGAGAATGAATCAGAGCATAGCATAGGGACAGTAGTTTATGTATCGGGTATGGCAGATGTCACAGGTAAGATATTTGAGGTAGATGGTATTTCTGCTGTCTCTGGTGGTAATGTAGTATTTAAAGGTGTTGATGAGTTTGATAGAGATCGCTCTTTTACCTTTAATGTGAATAACAACGGAACTTATTCAGGTGAAGTCTTCGTAGGTCATTACACTATCGCATCTACCGCTGATGATTATCAAATTGCATCATTGCAGGCTGATGTGGTTTATGGCGTGACAAACACCTTCGACTTTATGATGTATGAGACATATTATCCTGTCTCTGAAGTTGTGGCAACAAAACATGATAACTCCTCTGTGACAGTGGAATGGGATATGGACAGAGCTTTGACAGGCTATAATGTCTATAGACAAAATATTCATTTAGACGATGCTAAACTTATAGATAGCGACCTTACTTCCACATCATATACCGATGATGAATGGTATAACTCAGGTGCTGGTGTTTATAAATGGGGTGTCGCCTCTGTATATGAAGGTAACCGCGTTCAGAAAGTCATACTTGAAGAAGACTTTGAAGGCGGTTCCATGCCAGAAGGATGGATTACCTACCAAGAACCTCAATCAGAATATTTTGTGTCAGACTGGGGCGTGAAGACGAACTCTAACAACTACAATTATTTCCCTCATCAAGGTGAATATGCAGCATTCAGCGCAGGCTCTCCATCAACATCATCATATTATATGGTGACACCTTCTTACGACCTCTCATTATGTACTAATGTCTCATTGAAATTCCATTATATAACACCAAGATGGGGCGATGTATGTACTCTTACAATTGGTGTCTCATCAAGCCCCGATGGTCCTTGGACACATGTGTGGTCATCCAACGCTACCGACGTTCCTTCATGGACAGAGGTGGAAATCGATATGACAGAATATAATATGAAGAAGACTTATATCGCTTTCATCAATGAAAATAAATACGGATTCTGTGTAGGCGTTGATGATATATTACTCACAACTGTGTCTAACGAGTCTGATATTATCTGGTCTAATGGTATCGATAACGATATGTCAACAACGATGACAGTCTCTGCTAAGACAAACAGTGAGGATCCTGTGACAGGTACAGTTATCAATTTTGAAAACTTGGTTGAAAGTGAATATAACTTTAGCGCTACCATTGGCGAAGGCGACTCCTATACATGGAACAACTTCCGTAAAGGAAAGTATAGACTTACAGTGTCTAAAGCTGGCTTCGCATCTGATAACGATGGCGTCGTTTATGATATCTGGGAGCCAACAGAGATAGAGTGTCTGCTTACAGAGATCTTATATTCTGTTGAAAATCTTTATGTTTCTCCAACAGGCTGGATGAAATGGGATAACAACGATAGCAGAGAGTTGGTATCGTATGAGATAAAAGTTAACGGAGTGTCTCAAGGAACTGTCACAACTCCATATCATCAACTTGACCTTAACAAATATCCTTATGAAGAAGGAAAAGTATATACCGCTACTGTAGTAGCTAATTATAGCTCAGGCTCAAGTGCTTCTGTAAAATATTCATGGACATACTCTGAATGCGATGAGTTTGAGACTGTCACCGATTTTGAAGTTAATAATGTAGATGGTAAAAATGTGTTGTCATGGACATTGCCAGAAGTGGATAATGAAAATGAGTCAGATGGTAACTATATGCAATATGATGATATGACTAATGTCGATGCTGGAGGTATGTTCCACCCTGGCTCTTTCTATTGGGCTATCATGTTCCCGTCTGAAGCCTTGGCTCCATATGTAGGACAGAAACTCTTGAAAGTCTCAACATTCGACTTCGCTGCTCACAATGGTGAGTTGTCTATCTACTTAGGCGGCACTTCTGCTCCTCTCAATTTAGTTCACTCACAACCTTATGCCTGTTCAGGTTCTAAAGATTATATAGAGTTTGATCTGACAAAGAGTATCGCTATAGGTAATGATAATATCTGGATCGTATTCTATAATTATAACGGACAATATGTGGCTCCTGCTGGTGTTAACACAGGTGACCCTAACGGACGTTGGATCTCTGTCGATGGCATACAATGGTATGATGTGTACTTAGATACTGGCTATGACTTTACATGGAATATCCGCGCCTACCTTAACTATGAAGGAGAATATCCTGGAATGGAAAAAGACATCATCGGTACTATGATATATCGTGACGGAGAACTTATCACAGCAGAGCCTGTTGAGGCTACTTCATTCACCGATAATATCTCCGATGGCGCTGAATATTCTGTAAGAGTAGTTCATGGTGGCTTGCCAAATGTCTCATATTATGCAATGTCATGCTTGACAGATCCTATCGCGGTAGATGAGAATTATGATGAGATGACATCAGTATATCCAAATCCTGTTAAAGATAATCTCACAATAAATGCAGATAACATGAGACACATCACTATCATTAACACAATGGGTCAGGTGGTTTATGACCATGAAGTGAAGAGCGACAGCGAAGAAATAAACATGTCGCAATATGAATCTGGCGTTTATATGGTTCGTATCACAACAGATAATGGCATGACAACACAACGTGTCACTGTGGTGAAATAAAATGTATTGTATTCAAAGAGATAGAGATGTCTAAAAAGAGATGACATCTCTATTTTTTTTACATATCTTTGTAAAAAAATAATAATGTCGAGATTAATATTACATAGGAAATCGCAACTTGGCATTAAGATGCCGATACCTTATTGTGTAGTTATAAACGGCAAGGTCGTTGGTGTCACACGTTTAGATAGGGTGCAGATAGAGATGCCGCAAGGAGCATATAACATATCAGTGAAATATGTCTTTCCTATATGGAGATGGGAGTTCAGTCTGTCGTCGAGTAAAGATATTATTATTAAGGATAATGAGACTGTCGAGATGGAGTTCTTCCATAAAGAAATCTTATGGGATATTCTTTTTGAGATTGATTTACTTTTGTGGATAGCAGAGTTTTTCTTTGAACTTCCCTATCCATGGAATGTCGTTTATAAAGTCTTTTCTAATGGTTTCTTCTTATTATGGATATTACGAATATTTATAATAAGAAAGAGATACTTTACCTTTAAAGTGAAATATAGTTAATTCTTATAAATCACATTAACGACTACATCACCGACCATTCCTAATGTCTTAGAGTCGATTTGTTCGATGTTATCTTTCAGGGTATGCCAATAAGGATAGAAAGAACTATCTTCGTTATCTTCTAAATGAATGATGTCTATCATAGGAATTTTTGCTATGAGGTTGACATAGATATGATCGTCGTTGATAGGGTGACCGAGTTCGTTGATGAAATAGTCGGAGTAGCCTAAGTCTCTTGCTACACTCCACACATCGTTACTTAGCGAAGGAGCAAATTGTTGTGAATAATATTCTTTAGGAAATCTTGGGTTAGGAGCGCCTACCATGTCTAACAAGATTCCGAAGTAAGCACGATAGTTATAGATATGTGGATTTTTTGCCCAGTATTGTGAGCCGAGAGCCCAGTCGTCGTTAGTCATTATATTCTCGTATGCAGGAGCGCCGTAGTCCTCTAAGTCGAAGAGTATGATGTCGATGCCAGCTTTCGTAGGATTGTCTTTTAATAATCTTGCTATCTCCATAAGTACACCAACACCGCTGGCTCCGTCATTAGCCCCGTCGATAGGAGTGTTCCAATTATTCTCATCGGGGTCGTGGTCGGCAAAAGGTCGTGAGTCGTAATGAGCAGCAAGCAATATTCTCTTCTTTGCCTGAGGATTAAATGAGGCTATGATATTCTTGCCATCGATGACATCGCCGTTATAAAGACGAGTGCGGAAATCTTGTATATAAACGGTATCGGCTTTGTCGTTGAAGAAGTCGATGAACCATTCCACGCATTGAGCATGAGCCTCGCTACCTGGCACTCTTGGCCCAAAGTCTAACTGTTGTTTCACATAATGATAAGCCGAGTCGGCATTAAAGTTAGGTACTGTCTGACTCAGACTCTGACTTTGACTTTGACTCTGACTTTGCGACTTCTTATTCTCCTCGCAAGAAGCAAATGATAATAATATTAATGAAATGAAAGTTAATTTTTTTAGCATAATCTATTACATCGTTAATTGTTCATCGTTAATTGTTAATTGTTAATTGTTAATTGTTAATTGTTCATTCTACATCCCCATCGCTGGGTTCTGCATCTCACCACCTCCTGTCTGTGCTTTTCTCTCTAACTCCATTTTACCGAAACGGAAGACGAGACCTGCACTGATAGAACGGCTATTGTATTTGAACGAGCTATATGACTGATAATAAGGGTTGGTGATGTTGTTGTCCCATTTGTTCCAGTTGAAAATGTCGTTTACGTTGATATGCACCGACATCTTTCTGTTGAAGAAATCAGCTCGCAAGCCACAGTTGATGGAATAGTTAGCCTGACGTTCAGCGAATAACGACTTCTGTGGAGAACGGTAATTTCCCGAAGCATGGATCTCTAACTTCTTCCATAACTTAGTCCAAAGATTAAGACGTACACTATAAACCAAAGAATTATCTTTGACAAGTTCGCCATTCTTAGCGAATTTTGTCTCGTAATAATAGTCATATACGTTGGCATAAAGTCGCATATTGAACATAGCGTTTGGACGGTATGTGACGTTGGCTTCTAAACCAGTTCTCGACGACTTACCCACGTTGACAGGTTGTGAATATTGAACATAACGTCCAAAGTAATCGTCATACATAACGTCGTTGATGTTGTCAACAGTGTTTCTTGAGTCTCTGTAATAAGCTGTCAGTCCGAGTGAGCCGAACTTCTCCCAATATTTTGTCCAGCCTCCCTCAACGGAGTTGGTATATGTAGGAAGCAGCTCGAGGTTACCCGTAGAGAACGATTCTGTTGAATAGAATTTATAATCGGTGAGGTCTCTTGCGCTAGGAGGAGCGATGCGTCGTGAGTAGCTAAGGCTGAAGTTGTGCATAGTCTTGGTTCTATATGAAAGATGTATCGAAGGACGCCAGTTGAGGTAGTCTTTCTCATGCTCGCTGATTTCGTATCCGCTGATATTATTCCATACCTTCTCATATTCCATTCTGACGCCAGGCTTCAATACGAAGTTACCCCATTTCTGTTGAAGCGTGAAATAGACATCATATTCGTTGGAGCCTACTTCTCTGTCGTAACTTCTCATAATGTCGGTGACATATCCATCAGCGAGTGTGTCGTAGTTGATATAATAATTATCAGGACTATATTCATATGAGGCACCGATGCCTATCTCGCCGTTTTTGGAATAAGGTAGCGAATAGTCTAAGTTAACACCGTAGCCGAAGTCGTTGTATTTGCTGAGCTGTTGATAGTCAACATTCATCAAAGGGTGGTTTTTATAAATTTGTTTGTTATAAGAGTTGCTATATCCATCAGACATATTTCCTGTCATTCTGAGGCTTATGTTATGACCCTCGTTATTGAATTTATGGAGATATTGTAATCCAGCGTGATAGAATTGGTTCAGTCCGTCGCCGTTGCTTTCTGTTGTGTAGTTGTAGATTCCGGCTTCTTGTAGATATTCATGACGGAATGTCTCTTGAAAGCTCTCGCTGTTATTGGCATGAGGCCAGCCTCCTATCCAGACGCCTATGGTGTTCATGGTGTCGATGTTATAGTCGAAGTTGATATTGAAGCCTCCGCCGAAATTATTGGAGAAACTTTCGCCCTCGTATGATGTATAATTCGTCGTATCGAGATTATTATCAAAAGAAGTACTATATCCGTTGTAGTAATTTTTCCATTGAGAATAATTTCCGTTGAGGAAAAAGTTGAGCGACATTTTCTCGTTAGCCCATACGTAAGAGACCCATGGCGAGGCGTTTGGTGCTGACGAGGCTCTCAGTCCGAAGCTGAGGAATTGGTTCTTTTTTATTTTGGAGTTGGTGACTATGTTGATGATGCCGCCGTCGCTGTTAGAAGAATAACGCGCTGAAGGATTCGTTATCACCTCAATTCTCTCGAGCGCGTTAGCTGGCATCTGCTGTAAATAAGTCTTCAGGTTCTCTTCGTTAAGGTTAGAAGGCTGTCCGTTGATCCATACCTCCACCGACGACACCCCGCGTAAGGTTATATTTCCTTCCACATCGACCTCCACGCCCGGAGCGTTCTGTAAGGCATCGGAGACAGTACCCGTCTGAACACTCGGATCTTCGCTCACATTATATAATGTCTTCTCTCCTTCGTTGCTGAACAGAGGACGCTTCTCTATGATGACGATGTCGTCTAAACGTGTGCTGCCTGGCTTCATCATAACGACTCCCATGTCTATGTCGGAAGTCACGTCGATGTCTTTCTTGATAGACTCATATCCTATCGATGAGACTAAGAAGACATACTTGCCAGCAGGGATGTGTTCTAACTTGAAATATCCCGACTCGTTAGATGCAGTGCCAGAAACAAAAGTCGAATCGACGGCACGCATCAATCCGACATTTACAAAAGGCAACTTATTGTTGTTGGAGCTATCGACTAAGACTCCGCTTATGCTATTCTGTGAGAATAAGATGTGTATCTGCACGAATAATATAGCAACTAATAATAATGCTCGTTTCATAGTGATTTACTTTTGATAATGAGATGTTTTTTTTCGACTTCAAAAATAGCAATTATTATTCCATAATTTATAAAGAATCTTGAGTTTTTTAAGATATTTGAACACTTAGATGATCAGAGTAATGTCTAATGTTAACTGTTAATCGTAAATTTTAGTATCTTTGTCGTATGATTACACCTTCGTCATTATCATCAGGTTCAAAGGTCGCTTTGGTGGCTCCTGCGAGGAAAGTCACTGAGAGCGATATCGCTTATGCAGTGGAATATATAAAAGAACAGAGTTTTGTTCCCGTTTATGATGAGCAACTTTTCTTGTCTCATAATCAGTTTGCAGGTAGCGACGAGGAGCGAGCAGCAGTGATGCAACGATATTTAGACGCTCCCGATATCGATGCTATAATATGTGTGAGAGGAGGCTACGGTACGGTGCGTATCATCGATATACTCAACTTCGATAAGTTTATGCAGAAACCTAAGTGGGTTGTCGGATACAGCGATGTGACGGTGCTTCATGCAAAACTGCAAAGCCTCGGCGTGGAGAGCCTTCATGCTACTATGCCGATAAATTTTCAAGATAACACCCCTCAATCTTTAGATTCACTCTTCGATGCCCTGACAGGGAAAAGTATAATCTATGAGATAGAAACAACAGCCGAAAGCCAACAGCTAAAAGCCAAAAGCCAACTCGTTGGAGGTAACATCTCTGTGTTATATAGTCTTCTCGGCTCCGACATCTTCCCTGATACGAGAGATAAGATTTTGTTCTTGGAAGATTTGGATGAATATCTCTATCATATTGACAGGATGATGATGGCGTTTGAGAGAGCTGGAAAGTTTGATGCAATAAAAGGACTCATCGTCGGCGGGCTGACGAAGATGCACGATAACACGATAAGTTTCGGTCAGCCCGCCGAAGAGATAATCTTCGATAGAGTCAAAGATAAAAACATCCCTGTGATATTCAATTTTCCAGCAGGACATATCGACGACAACAGAGCTTTGATATTAGGTAGAACGACAGAAATAGAAGTCGGAGAGAAAATCATAATACGACAAAAATAAAATCATTTTATAAGCTAAGACACTTTTATTTCTCATAAAAAAACATTATCTTTGCAAACATGTTAATCATATGTAATATAGTGTGTTTGTAAAGTGTTGATGTCATGATTATTACTCCAGAAAATGTACTTTTAGTAGGTTCCATTATATGGTTTATAAGTATAGTGTTAAGTAAGACAGGATATAGGTTTGGAGTTCCTGTCCTGTTGGTGTTCTTACTTGTTGGTATGTTGCTCGGCACTGATGGCATAGGCATAAGATTCGACAACTACAAATACGCTCAGATTATAGGCATGGTAGCTCTTACCATCATTCTTTTCTCTGGTGGTATGGATACAAAGTTTAGCGATATCAAGCCGATACTTGGCGCTGGCGTGATGCTCTCGACAGTAGGAGTGCTGCTCACCACCGTATTCACTGGATTTTTTATCTATGGAATATCGCATGCCTTCTCTCATGTGATACAGATTCCTCTGACACTGGCTCTTCTTCTTGCGGCGACGATGTCGTCAACAGACTCCGCCTCTGTGTTTAACATCCTGAGGTCGCAGAAGATGGGACTACGTAACAGGCTGCAGCCGCTGCTCGAATTTGAGAGCGGTAGTAACGACCCGATGGCTTATATGCTCACCATAGTGATGATACAGATAATACAGGGAGGCGAGACTGCAGACCTTGAGGTATGGAGGATAATAGTGAATTTCTTCCTTCAGTTTGGCTTCGGCTTGATATTCGGTTTTGTTCTCGGCAAGGTATTTGTCTGGGTTATCAATAAATTGGATCTTCCCAACAAAACGTTGTACCCAATTTTGATGTTGAGTTTCATATTCTTTATCTTCTCATTTACCAACTTGCTTAAAGGTAATGGCTATCTTGCAGTTTATGTGGCCGGCATCGTGATGGGAAATTCAAAGATGACAGAGTCGAAGAGTATCAGCTCTTTCTTAGACGGCGTGACGTGGCTCGTTCAGATAGTGATGTTCCTTGTCTTAGGACTTCTCGTCAATCCTAATGAGATGTTTAAAATAGCATTGCCAGCTCTGATAGTAGGACTCTTCGTTATCTTCATAGGCCGTCCTCTCTCGGTGTGGCTATGCCTTCTTCCCTTCAAAGGAATATTTAAAAGATCTAAGGTGTTTATCTCATGGGTCGGATTGAGAGGCGCCGCTCCTATCATATTCGCTACTTATCCCATGGTAGAAGGCGTGGAAGGCGGAGAATTTATATTCAATATGGTTTTCTTCATCACTCTTACATCACTGATTATACAAGGTACTACAATACCAAAAGTAGCTAATTGGCTGCGACTAAGTACCGAAAAAGACGACGGCCCAGAAAACTTCGGCGTCGATATTCCTGAAGAACTCAACACTATCTTACAACAACAAGTCGTTAAAGATGAGGCATATCTTAAAGACTATCCGCTGCCAGAAGGAACCCTCGTAATGATAGTGGAACGTAGAAATAAGTACATCGTGCCTAATGGAAAACTGTTCCTTAAAAAAGGCGATAAACTTCTACTTATCTCCGCAAAGAATGAAGAGACAGAAGAAGCTCAAAAGACATTCACATTCTTGGATAGAATATCAAAAATACGAAGTAAACGAAATTAATTTTTTATTACTTTTGCAGACCTAAAAAAATGCCAGCAGCCAACATTCAATGGCTAAAGCTGACAGCCAAAGAAATATTAACAATAAAATAGATATAATATGATAAATTACAAAACATTAGGACTTGTCAACACCCGTGAGATGTTTGCCAAAGCCGTTAAAGGAGGTTATGCTATCCCAGCATTTAATTTCAATAATATGGAACAACTCCAAGCTATCATTAAGGCTTCTGTCGATACAAAATCTCCTGTCATCTTGCAAGTGTCAAAAGGCGCTCGCGACTATGCAAATCAAACATTGCTTCGTTATATGGCAGAAGGTGCTGTGGCTTATGCTAAAGAATTAGGCTGCGAGAAGCCAGAGATAGTCCTTCACTTAGACCATGGTGATAGCTTCGAGACATGTAAGTCATGTATCGATATGGGTTTTTCATCTGTCATGATCGATGGCTCACATCTTCCATACGAAGAGAATGTCGCCTTGACAAAGAAAGTCGTTGAGTATGCACATCAATTTGATGTCACAGTAGAAGGCGAACTCGGAGTCTTGGCTGGTGTTGAAGACGAAGTCAGTGCAGAAGAAAGCCATTATACAAAACCTGAAGAAGTAGTCGATTTCGTTACCAAGACAGGCTGCGACTCATTGGCAATCTCTATCGGAACATCACATGGTGCATATAAATTCACTCCAGAGCAATGTACATTAGATCCTGAGACAGGACGTCTGCTTCCTCCTCCATTGGCATTCGACGTATTGGCAGCTATAGAGAAAGAACTCCCTGGATTCCCTATCGTACTTCACGGCTCATCATCAGTGCCACAAGACGATGTCGATACAATCAACAAATACGGTGGTAAAATGGTGGCAGCTGTCGGTATCCCAGAAGAACAACTTCGTAAAGCAGCTAAGTCGGCAGTATGTAAAATCAACATCGACTCTGATAGTCGCCTCGCTATGACAGCAGCAGTACGTAAGACATTGGCTGAGAAACCAGGCGAATTTGATCCTCGTAAATACTTAGGACCAGCACGTGATAGTATGCAGAAACTTTATGAACATAAAATCATCAACGTTCTTGGTTCAAACGATAAATTAGAGAAATAAAAGATTAAAAGGTTAAAGGATTAAAGGGTTGAAGTTATATGTTTACTTACTTCCTTTAATCCTTTGCCGTTTTGAGGAAAAAAGTGTATCTTTGCACACGTTATTTCGGGATGTAGCGCAGTCCGGTAGCGCGCTTCGTTCGGGACGAAGAGGCCGCAAGTTCGAATCTTGTCATCCCGACTTTAGAACATGGACATAATATCACTCATAACTATCAGTATCGCTCTATCGATGGATGCTTTCTCAGTCTCCATCTGTCAAGGCTTATCGACTAAGAAGTTCTCTCTCAAGATGGCTTTGTCGTGCGGACTTTGGTTTGGCTTCTTTCAGGCTCTTATGCCACTGATAGGATATTTGCTCGGAGCTCAGTTTGAACAGTTTATAACACATATCGACCATTGGATAGCCTTCGGATTACTTACTATCATAGGAGTCAATATGATAAGAGAAGCCGCTGGAGAGTCATCATCGTCATTGTCATCGTCATCATCATCGTCATTGTCATCATTGTCATCGTCATTGCCATCGTCATCGTCATCGTCATCGTCAAAGTTCAACAGTTTCAAAACCATGTTAATCTTAGCTATTGCCACGAGTATCGATGCTCTTGCAGTAGGAGTGACGTTTGCTTTCCTGAAAGTCAATATCTGGAAGTCAGTTCTCGTAATAGGCATAACGACATTTTTATTTTCTTTCTTTGGTGTTAAGATAGGAAATGTATTCGGCTCGCGTTACAGCAAAACTGCCGAGATAGTCGGAGGTGTGATATTGATAATGTTAGGAATAAAGATCTTGGTGGAGCATCTTTTCTTTAGTTGAACGCTTAAAAAAAATCTTTTCTCTTTTGTCTTCGGACTTTAGTCATTTTTTTATATTTGCAGAAATAAAAAAATCATAACATTTTGCAAATACTAAAGTCACAGATAAATCCCAATAGCAAGGAGTTTCAAGATAATAAGAAAGCCTATATGGATTTGATGGCTCGTTATCGTGAAGGCATGGCGATGAGTATGCAAGGCGGTGGCGCTGTAGCTATCGAGAAGCATAAGAAACGTCATAAGTTACTTGCTCGCGAACGCATCGATCAGCTTATCGATAAAAACACTCCTTTTTTGGAGCTGTCGCCTATGGCAGCTTATGATACTTATAACAACGACTTCCCTTCAGCTGGTATCGTCACAGGAATAGGAATAATACAAGGTCGTGAGGCTATGATAGTCGCCAACGACGCTACTGTAAAAGGCGGTACTTATATGCAATATACGGTGAAGAAACATCTTCGTGCGCAGGAGATCGCAATGGAGAATAAGTTGCCGTGCGTCTATATGGTCGATAGTGGCGGAGCCTTCTTGCCAGAACAAGACACGGTGTTCCCCGACAGAGATCACTTCGGTCGTTTCTTCTATAACCAAGCTCGTATGTCGGCGATGGGAATACCGCAAATCGCCATAGTGATGGGAATGTGTACAGCAGGCGGAGCTTACGTGCCTGCCATGAGCGACGAGACTATCATCGTTAGAAATCAAGGGACGATATATCTCGCAGGACCTCCTTTGGTGAAAGCCGCTACCGGGGAGATAGTCACTGCCGAAGAACTCGGCGGCGCTGACATGCACACCTCGGTGTCGGGTGTTGCCGACCATCTCGCGGAGAACGACAGTCACGCCATGCAGATATGTCGTAACATCTTCAAGACTTTAGAGAAGAGAGAGAAACAGAAGTTAGACCTGCTTCCTATAGAAGCGCCTTTGTATGACCCAGAAGATTTATATGGCATCGCACCCGTCGATCTACGACAACTCGTCGATCCGAGAGAGGTGATAGCGCGTCTCGTCGATGGCAGCCGCTTCCAAGAGTTCAAGGCTCGTTATGCCACGACGATAGTATGCGGATTCGCCCATATCATGGGATTTCCAGTAGGTATCATAGCAAACTACGGAGTGCTGTTCTCCGAGTCGGCACTGAAGGCGACGCATTTCATAGAGCTGTGTTGTCAGCGTAACATACCGCTTGTCTTCTTGCAGAATGTCACAGGTTTCATGGTAGGAAAACAATATGAATGTGGCGGTATCGCCAAAGACGGAGCTAAGATGGTTCATGCTGTCAGCAACGCCAACGTGCCTAAGTTCACCGTCATCTTCGGCGGCTCTTTCGGAGCTGGCAACTACGGCATGGCAGGACGCGCCTATAGTCCGAGATTGTTGTTCATGTGGCCTAACGCCAAGATTTCTGTCATGGGAGGAGAGCAGGCCGCAAGTGTTCTCACTACAGTGAAAGAAGAACAATATAAGAGCAGAGGCTTGGAGATTTCAAAGGAAGAACTGAATAAGATAAGGACAGATATTTTAGCTAAGTACGACTACGAAGGCTCGGCCTTTTACAGCACCGCACGCCTCTGGGACGATGGCATCATCGACCCTGTCGATACTCGTAAGATATTGGCGATGGGAATAGCAGCCTCGTTGAACCAGCCGTTCCCTCCATTACAGTTCGGAGTGTTTAGAATGTAATTTAAAAAGATGGATTTCACGACATTACAAATAGGGATAGAGAAGAACGTGGCACGTATCGCCTTGAACCGTCCAGAGGTTCGTAACGCGATGAACGCCCTCATGATAAAAGAACTCACAGAAGCCGTCGATTGGTTAGATGCTCGCGACGACATCAGGGTGATAGAGATATGCGGCAATGGCAAGTCGTTCTGTGCAGGAGCTGACATCAACTATATGAAAGACATAGCGTCTTTCGGCTACAACCAAAATTTAGAAGACGCCAAAAGATTATCTAAGTTATTCCAGAAGATATATTTCTGTAACAAGCCAGTCATCACTCTCGTCCATGGCGCGGTGATAGGAGGCGGTAACGGCATCACGGCGGCTTCCGACATCGTCCTTGCGGAGAAAGATACCGTCTTCGCCTTTAGTGAGGTGAAGTTGGGACTGACGCCAGCGACGATATCGCCTTTCGTCATGGCACGATGTGGAGAGGCGCCGGCGCGTGACCTCATGCTCTCGGGAAGAAAGTTCACGGCACAAGAAGCAAGAGATTATAAGCTCGTTAATTTCGTTGGCGACATCGACGAAATCAATAAGAAATTAGATGCTTATATCGACGATCTCTTGAAAGCCTCGCCCGATGCCATCAGAGACTGCAAGCATCTCATCAGAAACGTAGGAGGGATAAGCAATCCATATAGTAGCGTCTTTGATATGACGGCGCAGCTGATAGCGCAGGAACGAATGAGCGACGACGCCCAAGAGAGGATGAGGGAGTTTTTGAAATGAACAATGTACAATGAACAATGACACTGACACTGACTTTGACACTGACTGCTAATTTTTTTTTATTTCCTGTGTTTAAAAAAAATCTTACATTTGCCAACATTAAGTTAAAGGGGATAAACGCTTGCAGATGACATTTTTATTTAATCATATTAAGATGTTAGAAGTAATGATGCAGATGACTTTTGATAAATACAAGTCATTTGTTATCAGTATTTTACCCCCCCTATGCGAAATTTAACGATGGCTTAAATTCATTAGAACATAATATTTCACTGAAAGACATGCGCCTTATAGACTTGAAGGTGTATGTCTTTTTTTTGTTTGCAAAGATTCAAAAATTATTAACATAAAATTTAATTTAAAAAGTTATGAAAAGGACATTAATGATTTTAGTTATGCTGCTGTTGTGTGTTACTGGAAATTCGCAGCGCATAGCGGTATTGGATTTCAACGCAGGTGTTGGAGTCTCGCAGGCTGATGTTGATGGCTTATCTGCTATTTTCAACACCTATTTCTCGCCGAGAGGATATACCTTGGTTGAGAGGACACAGATTGATAAGGCTATAGATGAGCAGAACTTCCAGAGGGGCAAGTTCACCGAATCACAGATGGTTAGGATAGGCCAGATTCTGAACGTTTCAAATGTTGTAGTCGGAGACGTCAACATAGTTGCGGGACAATACAACGTTGATGTCAGGGTTATCAACGTACAATCAGGTACGATACAAGCCACAGAAGGCGCTACATGGACATCAGGGACATCATACAGAAACATGATGAAAAGCATAGCGGAGAAATTAGCGAACAAGATAGCGATAAATCCTGTTACACCGACAAGTGCTCCTGTCAACGGAGGAAATACATCGGTGTCATTGCGCAAGCGTACATCTGTTGAAACTATTTACGGATATCTGAAAGTCTTTCCAGAGGAGATAGGAAACTTTGATAGTGAACCACGTACTGTGATAAACCAGCTTAACAATCAGTCTGTGCATGGTTATAATACATGGCGCATACCGACCAATGAAGAACTTTCGTTATTGCGGGCTAATGGATACCTTTCAGGAGCTCAGTATATGACAAAGGAAAGTCCGAGAGGTTTGGTGTTGTTAGTTACCGACAAAGCCGAAAAAGCCCAAACCCATGGTAACATCAACGGACACGAATACGTTGACTTGGGCTTAAGCGTTAAATGGGCTACTTGTAACGTGGGAGCTAACAAACCAGAAGACTACGGCAACTACTACGCATGGGGAGAGACAAGCACTAAATCTTCATATACAGAAAGTAATAGTAAGACATACGGTAAGCAAATGTATGATATAAAAGGTAACTCACAATATGATGCTGCGAGAGCTAATTGGGGAGGTTCCTGGAGATTGCCAACGAAAACGGAATGTCAAGAACTTGTAGATAGATGTACATGGAAGTGGACGACACAGAACGGCGTTAACGGCTACAAGGTTACAGGACCTAACGGCAACAGTATATTTCTTTCTGCTGCGGGTCGCCGTTACGAGTCATCGCTCTACGGCGCCGGAGAGCTCGGCTACTATTGGAGTTCTACTCCGATCGACGGCTACGACAACAACGCGAGCTACATCTTCTTCAATAGCGTCAATACGTACATGAACAACTACAATCGCTACTACGGTCGGTCAGTTCGCCCAGTCTCAGAATAGAAGTAGAGACGTATCAACAATGAAGTGACCCCAAAAGTTTGGACAAAAAACTTTTGGGGTTTTATTATGCGTAAAAAACATGATCGTGAAGCATTGCTCAAATACATGGCGATGCTTAAGGAAGGTCGC
>SUWU01000048.1 GCA_015061295.1 Lentimicrobiaceae bacterium | reverse complement strand
TATATTCATTATTACAATAACGAACGTATTAAATTAAGATTAAACGGAAAGAGTCCAGTGAAATACCGAACTCTTTGTATGTAAACTTTTTTATTAACCTGTCCAACTTTTTGGGGTCAGATCATTGATTGACACGTCCCTACTGCGAACACATTCAATATGTCCTTACATTGTTAATTGTCAATTGTTAATTGTTAACTGTTGATTTTATTCCGAAAGCGGTTTGAAGCCTTTTCCTAAGATGTCGGTACTTGAAACAACATTTACGAATGCCTCAGGATCAACTTCGCTAAGTAATGACTGTAACTTAACAAGTTCAGGACGTGTCAATGTCACATATATCATTTTACGGTCAACACCTTTATACAAACCTTTACCGAAGAAACATGTACCGCCACGCTTGATGTCTTTAACGATGATGTCACGAACTTCCTCAGCTTTATCTGTAACGATGAACGCTGTCTTGTATGAGTTAAATCCGTCAACAACAAGGTCGATGATTTTACCTTCGATGAAGATAACGAGGATTGAATAGATTGGGAGACGTAACTGACCGAAGGCGATTAATGTTGTGAGTGTGATACAAGAGTCAACGATCATGACTAAGGTACCGAGAGAAATCTTTGTATATTTATGTAATATCATGGAGATGATGTCGCTACCGCCAGATGTTGCGCCCGACTTAAAGATAAGACCGATAGCCAAGCCGTAGATACCACCAGCCACTAAAGTGTTAAGGAAATAGTCTGGTGCGAAATAGATACTCTCTGAATGTGGAACTAATAACCATTCTGCGTTAACAAGTTCTGGATTTTCAAAGATGCCGTTTTGGATAATTGGTGTGTAACCAATGAATGTCTCTGTCAAATATGTAAAACCGAAGATCAAGAATGTAGATAAGATAGTCTTGAAGCCAAATTTAGGTCCTAATATCAAAGTACCAACTATCAACAATGGAATGTCCATACACAAGGCGTACAAACTGATTTTCCAAGGCCAAACCGTATTCAACACGTTTGAAAGACCATAGGTTCCACCAGGAGCTAAGAGATAAGGGTTAACGAATAATACGTCGCCAAGTGCGAACAATAAACTACCAAAAACGAGATAGAAGTACGCCAAAACTTCTTTCTTCCAATTAATTGTTTTCATAACTTTTTCTTAATGATTTTTTTGATGTCAACAGGTCAACGAGTCAGCGAGTCAACAGGTTTTGATTATTTTAATTATTATTTGAATTATTCTAAAATTAGGAGACGTGTCAATGATTCTTTTATTTCTTTGCAGGAAACATTGACGCGTCTCTACATTGTTAATTGTCAATTGTTAATTGTTAATTGTTAATTAACATCATTCCCATTCAATTGTCGCTGGTGGTTTAGAGCTGATGTCGTAGCACACTCTGTTGACACCTTTAACTTTATTGATGATGTCGTTTGACACTTTAGCCATAAACTCATAAGGGAGATGTACCCAGTCGGCTGTCATTCCGTCTGTCGAGATGACGGCGCGCAATGCTATTGTGTATTCGTAGCTACGTTCGTCGCCCATCACGCCGACGCTCTTAACAGGAAGCAGCATCGTTCCGGCTTGCCAGATAGCATCGTATAAATTGTCAGCCATCTCGTTAGGATATGATGCGCTTGGGAGTTCGCACTTCCAGTTTCTAAGTCCAGAGATGAACACGTCGTCGGCATCGCGGAGGATTCTTAGTTTCTCTTCACTCACTTCGCCGAGGATACGTATTCCGAGACTTGGTCCTGGGAAAGGATGACGACCGATGAGTTCTTTCTTGATACCGAGGGCGCGGCCCACGCGACGTACTTCGTCTTTGAATAAAGAACGTAAAGGCTCCACTATCTTAAGGTTCATCTTTTCAGGGAGACCGCCCACATTATGATGTGACTTAATCTTACAACTTGGGCCGTTGACGCTCACGCTTTCAATAACGTCAGGATATATGGTTCCTTGTGCGAGCCAGTCAGCGCCTTTTATCTTCTTAGCTTCCATCTCAAACACCTCAATAAATGTCGTTCCGATGGCTTTACGTTTTTGTTCAGGGTCGGTAACACCAACTAATTTATCTAAGAAAAGTTTTCCTGCGTTGACACCGATAACGTTTAATCCTAAGTCTTTATATGAATCGAGGACGTCTTCAAATTCATTCTTTCTAAGAAGACCGTTATCGACGAAGATACAGTGTAAGTTAGAACCGATAGCTTTGTTTAACAAGACAGCTGCCACTGTGCTATCGACACCACCAGAGAGGCCAAGTATAACCTTGTCGTCGCCAAGTTGTTTCTTAAGAGCCTCCACTGTAGTTTCGATGAACGAGTCAGGAGTCCAGTCGCCTTTGCAACCGCAGACGTTCATAGCGAAGTTACCAATCATCTTGGAGCCTTCTGGCGTATGGAACACCTCTGGGTGGAATTGAACCGCATAAGTCTCCTCGCCATCTATTTTATAGGCAGCGTTTTCTACGTCTTCGGTACTTGCTATCACGCGAGCTCTCTCTGGAAGACGAGCGATGGTATCGCCATGCGACATCCACACTTGTGAAGTCTTGCTCACGCCAGCGAACAAAGGACATGACTCATCAGTAACAGTGAGATTAGCTCTACCATATTCTCTTGCTATAGAACCGTTGACTTCACCACCATAATGATGAGCCATAAATTGTGAACCATAGCAAATACCGAGCAAAGGCAACTTACCTTTGATATTAGACAAATCTACAAAAGGAGCTTTCTCATCGCGAACAGAAGAAGGACTGCCACTCAAAATAACACCCTTGATGTCTGGTGTAAGTTCTGGAATTTTATTGTAAGGATGGATCTCGCAATATACATTCAACTCACGAAGACGACGTCCTATGAGTTGCGTCACCTGCGACCCAAAATCTAAGATTAATATTGATTCTTGCATGCTTGAATAATTTGTTTGCAAAGTTAAATAATTTCTCCTTTGTTTGAAGTTTTTTTCTTAAACTTGCAACAAAATTATTCGTATGGCAACAGCAAAAAAAGGAAAGAAAACATCTAAACCTAAAAAGGGTTCTAAACCAAAGAAAAAGAGCAAGAAAAACAACTCAATGGGCTTCTTCGGAAAGTTCATGCTCAGCATATTATTACTTGCCATTTTATTGATAGGAGTACTTATTGTTGTCAAAAACATCAACCTCGACAACACCTTGAATAAAGACGTTAAAACAGAAGTCGTCGTCAAGAACACTAATATTGACACTGACACTGATACAAAGTCAACAGCCAACAGCCAACAGCCAACAGTCAACAGCAAAAAGCCAACAGCAAAAAGCCAACAGCAAAAAGCTAACAGCCAAAAGCCAAAAGCTAACAGCCAAAAGCCAATAGCCAATAGCCAAAAGCCAAAAGTTAATAGCCAAGAATCCATCTCTGGCAGTTGGTTAAGTTCGGAACAAGGCGCTTCTCTCACAATAGACAACTACGGTTACCGCATCGATTTCTTCGGTGTTGACGCTTCTGCTCCTATGACGGGCATGATCATAATCGAAGATAACAAAATCAGCTTTATCAGTAATGGCCGCGACTGTAAAAATGAAGAAGGTTCCTATAAGATAACCTTCAACAAGAAAAACATACGACTCGTATGTAAAAAAGACGATTGTACCAAACGCCGCAACATCTTAGAAGCCGACTGGGAATGGATGGAGATTTAATCACAGTCGCTTCGATTTCTTCAACGCCTCATTGATAATCCACTGAATCTGTCCGTTGACAGAACGGAACTCATCGGCTGCCCATTTCTCGACAGCTTCCATCGTCTTAGCATCGAGACGCAAAGCGAAGTTCTTAGTCGTATTTTCTTTATCTTTCGCCATTATCCAAGACCTCCCCTATCGTTTTAATGAAGATATTATCCTTACATACATATTTATCAAAAAGATAAATCACTATTATAACAATTGATATCACGATAAATCCTGATAATCCTGGCATTCCGTTGAGCAAGTCGTTGCCTCCTTTTATCAAGAAAACATTAAGTCCCGCAACGGCATTTATCGTTCCATGAAATATAGCGGCAGGATATACCGACTTTGCTTTAAGCACGAAATACAACTCCACGAAAGAAAGTAGGACCGACAATATCACCATCATAAAGACACCTGCCACAGAATGTTGCGGATAATTATGACCAAGCAATATCAATGGAAAATGCCATATTCCCCAAACAACGCCGATGAATATTGCTGCAAAGACAAACTTCTTCTCTTTCAAGGCAGCGACGAGATAGTTACGCCAGCCGTATTCCTCGCCAAAAGCGAAAAGCGCATTGATGGTAGCTCCAGCGAAAAGTCCGCTTATTATCGTCGTGACAATCATAAACGATGGAGTCATCATCATGTTCAGCATTTCTCTCTGTTCTTCAGGAACCTGATCTGCTGGAATCAAAGCTGACATATCGGTGTTAAACTCACAATTAGGCATAAGTGAATTTACAAATATCGTAAGCAACACTATCACAACAGGAAGTATCCACGCTACCAACCAAGAAAGTTTTATCTTAAAACGTAATAATCCTGTCTCTCGTAGAGAAACACGGACGTGTGACTTTTTAGAAGTCACGATTTGTAATCCCAATGCACATATCAATGGCAGCAACATATAAGACGATGCGAAGATTGTATATATCATCGTATTGTCGGCAGGATTTCTGAGTCCGACACCAAAAATCATGACGGCAGCATAAACCCAGCTTATCACACAGACTATTATCGAATATTTTATTGCAGTTTTCATATCTTTAGGGTTAGAGGAGTTAAAGGATTAAAGGATTAAAGGGTTAAAGGATTAAATAGTTAAAAGGTCATAATTGTAAAGTTCTTTGTTCATTGCAAATTGTCAATTATCTGATCATACAACAGTTTCGTTTCATCAACAGTTTTTCTGTTAATAAAAACTAACGATTCCGACGGTGAGTCTTGAGCATCTAACCTGATTTCTACATATAAAGGTATCGATTTGTTAATATAAAGACGACATTTATTTCCGTCAGCCATTTTGAAGTTTCCGATATTGACTTTTCTTGTAGAGATGCCATTAGTTCTAAGTTTAATCTCAGGAAGACTCTCAACGAGCAGAACCGTGTCAATATCATCAAAAGGAATATACATCGAATAGTCGCCTTTGATTTCTATCTTATTATCAACGACAATGATTTCATTTCCGTAGTTAGCGAAGAAGATAGGATATGCTATCAGAGCAGCGATGAAAACAACAATGATAAAAACGCTTCTGTAAGTTCTTGGGCGTTTCGCCTCATAATTCAATTCATTTTCTTTAAGAATCTTAACGTTATTCTTTATCTCATCAAAAAGCTCTTGCGTCTGCTCATCATTTTTTCGATTTATGTAAATCAAGCCTTTCACCGTCCTTATTTCTATCGCGCTGGCTTTTCTATTTCTGATATAAAGCGTAGCGTTTTCAGAATGCTCACCGTCTTTCTTGATGGTATAATAACCTTTTTGAATGCGACCAAGACCTCCGCCATTGGTACGATATATCAGACTTGGAAGATTGTCAATCATTTTAATCGAGACGATAGTGTCGTTTTGTATCCACAATGGATACATCAAATCCTTGATTTTTATTCCGTCGTCATAGACATAAATTCTTTCTTGCAAGAAACTCACCACAAGAAAAACTAAAACGAACCCTAATACTATAAAAGTTACTGACATAATTATCTTAATTTATTTTAACAAGACGCATTATTTATTTTATCATTGTATTGAGACGCATCAATGTTGATCTGACCCCCAAAAGTTTTTTGTCCAACTTTTTGGGGTCAGATCATGTTTGTTTATATTTTGGTATCATTGAGACGCATCAATGTTTGTTTATATTATAGGTATCATTGATACGTCTCTACATTGTTAATTGTTCATTGATAAAGCGTTCCCGTATTGACGACAGGTTGTGCAGATTCGTCGGCGCAGAGAACAACGAGAAGGTTACTTACCATAGCAGCTTTCTTTTCGTTATCCAATTCCACGATTTCTTCAGCGCTGAGTTTTTCGAGAGCCATCTTCACCATAGAGACAGCGCCTTCAACAATCTTTTCACGAGCGGCGATTATAGCGGCAGCCTGCTGACGACGCAACATAACAGCAGCAATTTCAGGAGAATAAGCCAAATAATTGATACGAGCTTCCACGACTTCCAATCCCGACATTTCAAGTCTGTCGTTAAGTTTCTTTAACAAAATATCATTTATCTCACTTCCACCCGAACGTAATGTAAGTTCGTTAGATTTTGTATCGTCATTATCATCGTAAGCGAACATGCCAGCGACCTCTCTCAAAGCGGCGTCACTTTGTACACGTACAAAACTCTCAAAAGCCTTCATTCTTCCGGAGACAGTAACGCCCACCTGACCGTTAGCTCCGCCTGCCATAGTCTGAGAGTCGATCTCAAACATAGCTTTATAAGTATCTTTCAGTTTCCAAACCAAAATCTGACCTATTAATATAGGGTTACCTGTTTTGTCGTTCACCTTGATTGGATCGACGTTAAGGTTACGAGCTCGAAGAGAAACACGTTTTGAAGTAAGCAAGAAATTAACCCAATAAAAACCTGTCTTCTTGAAAGTTCCGCAATATTTTCCAAAGAACAACATTGCCATCGCTTCATTAGGCTCCTGCATTCTCAGACCAGATAATAATATCAAAAACATTACAGCAGCAACAATACACAACACAACTCCAATTGTCTGCGACAACTTCGCAAAATACACTATACCATAGATCGACAATGCCGTTAACACCAATAAAAGTATCAACGCGACAAAACCGTTAATCACCAATCCTTTAAATTCTCTTTCTTTCGTTTCCATAACTTTAAATTTTAAGATTTTTAAACATTTATTTTAATATCATTTTGATATTGCAAATATATGATTAATTTTTATATTGTCAAGAGATTTTTTTTAAAAAAAATTAATAACTTAGCGTCATTTTAAGACCAACGGCTTCAGTAATCATAATAAGAGTTGAGAGTATAAAGGCAACAACATTAAATACACTGTGTTAAATATTTTTTACTAATAAAGATTGTTAATAAAAAATTCAAAATACAGTCTATTTTCTTTTGATTATTTATTATCTTTGCATTGAACTTTTTTGCAATAATCGCAATTTTGTTCACCAAATGTATTAATCATGAATATACCTCGCAAGAAATATTTAGACCGACTTATCGCTCATAAACATAATAAGAGAATAAAAATTATCACGGGAGTCAGAAGATATTGATTGATAATTTAGATACTTATGTAACAGGATCTAACTCTAAATTTTTATCGAAGGATATAATTACAACATTTCGCGGACGCGGTGATGAATTATATTTGAGGCCTCTATCATTTAATGAATTTTATCAAACAAAACAAGATACATCATTCGAAAGAGCTTGGAATGAATATATCACATACGGAGGTTTACCTTATTGCGCACTTCTAAAAACTCACGAAGAAAAAGATGAATATCTAAAAAATTTATTCAAAGAGGTTTATTTAAAAGACATTCTGGAAAGAAACAACATCCATGGAGAGTACGCTTTTGAACAATTATTAAACATCATCTCTTCTGGAATTGGTTCCCTTACAAATCTTAGAAAACTTGAAAAAACATACAAAAGCGAAATAAATTTATCAATTTCTGTAAATACCATCAACCATTATTTAGAATGTTTGGAAGACGCATTCCTTATTGAAAGGTCTGATCGATATGATGTCAAAGGACGCAAATACATTTCAACCCAACAAAAATATTATTTCACAGACTTAGGTTTACGCAATTCCAGATTAAATTTTCGTCAATTTGAAGAAACTCATCTAATGGAAAATGCCATTTACAATGAGCTTCGATATAGAGGATATTCTATTGATATTGGCATTGTTGAAATAAACGAGCGACAAGTCAACGGCAAATACATTCGTAAACAAATTGAGATTGACTTTATATGCAACAAAGGAGCTGAACGTATATATATTCAGTCCGCATATTCCACATCATCTCTCGAGAAGGAACAACAAGAGAAACGACCACTAAACAACATTAACGATTCATTTCGTAAAATAATAGTTGTTAAAGATGACATCCTAACAAGAAAAGACGAAAATGGTATTATAACCATGGGATTAAAAGATTTTATCACAAATAAAAACAGTATTGATAATATCTAATTTTTATCATTAAATTTGCATTCATCGAAAATCATTAACACATTACTAATATGAATAGAAAGTTTTTAAGCGTAATTGCATTAAGCATCATGACATTGGCTTCATGCACCAACAACACGAAACCTGCTACAGAGAGCAATCCTTTCCTCTCCGACTACGGAACTCCTTTCGAGACTCCAGCTTTCGACAAAATCAAAACAGAACATTATCTCCCTGCTTTTGAAGAAGGCATGAAACAGCAGAAACTCGAAATTGACGCCATCGTAAAAAACAGAGCAGTACCTGACTTTCAAAACACCATCTTGGCTTACGACAAATCAGGCGAGCTCTTAGACAAAGTTGGCAACATCTTCTTCAACCTCACAGAGTGTCTCTCTAACGACGAGATGCAGAATATCGCTGCTGAGATATTACCTAAACTATCTGCTCACGGCGACGAGATTGCAATGAACCCTCTTCTCTTTGAAAAAGTTAAATTCGTCTATGAGAACCGTAACAACATGAACTTGGACGAGCAGCAAATCCGCGTCACTGAAAAATATTATAACGATTTCATCCGCAGCGGCGCAGGTTTGAACGACACCGATAAGGAAACTTTAAAAGAGATAAACAGCAGACTATCTGTCTTAAGCAACCAATTTGGCAACAACCTACTCGCAGAAAACGCTGCCTTCAAACTCGTTGTTGATAACGAAAACGACTTGAGCGGTCTCCCTCAGTCGAGCATTGACGCTGCCGCAGAACAAGCTAAGAAAGAAGGCATGGAAGGCAAATGGGTCTTCACACTCTCAAAGCCAAGCCTCATTCCTTTCCTTCAATATGCTGACAACCGCGACCTCCGCGAAAAAATATACATGGGTTATGTAATGCGCGGTAACAACGACAACGCTAACGACAACAAAGAATTAATCGAAGAGATGTCGAAGCTGCGTCTGCAAAAGGCAAAGCTCTTAGGCTATGAAGATTACGCTTCTTACGTTCTCGAGGCTAACATGGCAAAAGACGTTCCTACTGTCGATAAATTCCTCGCAGAATTATTCGAACCTGCCGTAAAAGTAGCAAAAGAAGAATTGAAAGAACTTCAAAAAATAGCTAATACCAACGCTGACATTGACGCTAACACTGACACTAACACAAAATCAGAATCAGTGTCAAAGTCAGTGTCAGTGTCAAAGATCGAATCATGGGATTGGTGGTATTATGCTGAGAAAGTTCGCAAAGCAAAATACGACTTCGACGAAAACGAGTTAAAGCCTTATCTCTCGTTGAACAACGTACGTGACGGCATGTTTATGGCTGCCAACAAATTATACGGCATCACCTTCAATCAACGTAATGACATTCCTGTCTATTTCGACGGTGTTGAGACATGGGAAGTGAAGGAAAAAGACGGTTCACATCTCGGCATCATATACATGGATTATTATCCACGCGACAGCAAGGGCGGCGGCGCATGGTGCACCAGCTTCCGCGAGGCTGGCTACGACATAGAGGGTAACAAAATCACTCCATTAGTCTCTTTAGTACTTAACTTCACTCCTCCTACAGGCAACACTCCTGCCCTACTCAGCTGGGATGAGACACTGACCTTATGGCATGAGTTTGGTCACGGATTACACGCTTTGTTCTCTGATGGAAAATATTCAAGAACTTGTGGCAACGTACCTCGCGACTATGTAGAACTTCCTTCACAGGTGATGGAAAACTGGGCTGCCGACCCAGAAGTGCTTCGTATGTACGCAAAACATTGGCAGACAGGAGATGTCATTCCTGAAGACATTATCACTAAATTAAAGAACAGTGGTCTCTTCAACCAAGGATTTGAGACGACAGAGTTTCTTGCAGCCGCTATCTTAGACATGGAGTATCATAAGCTGAAAGAAATAGGCGACGACTTCAACGCAGCAGAATTTGAAGAAGCTAAGATGAAAGAAATAGGCTTGATTGATGAGATATATCCTCGTTACAGAAGCACCTATTACGCACATATCTTCTCAGGCGGTTACTCGGCAGGATATTACGTATATTATTGGGCTGCCGTCTTAGATGCTGATGCTTTCAACTACTTCAAAGAATCGGGCGACTTGTTCAACCCTGAGTTGGCTGCTAAGTTCAGACAACACTGCTTACAAGAATGCGGCAACGACGAAGGTATGGTACAATACAAGAAATTCCGCGGACAAGAACCAAGCAACGAGCCGTTCTTGAAGAAACATGGACTTAATTAAGACTACGAGACAATAAGTAGAGACGTATCAATGATTCCTGCAACATGAATAAACATTGATGCGTCTCAAAAACATTTCAATTCCACGTGAGACGTATCGACATTATTTTATTTTCATTGGTATTGTTATTGAGACGCATCAATGTTGATCTGACCCCAAAAAGTTGGACAGGTTAATAAAAAAGTTTACATACAAAGAGTTCGGTATTTCACTGGACTCTTTCCGTTTAATCTTAATTTAATACGTTCGTT